>JAIPCS010000038.1 GCA_021738105.1 Sulfuritalea sp. | reverse complement strand
CCGAACTTCTCGGCTTCGTGGATGGTCGCCATCATGCTGAATACGCCAACGCGGTTGGCGATGAAGTTGGGGGTGTCCTTGGCGCGCACCACACCCTTGCCCAGCGTGGTGACGAGAAAACCTTCGAGCTGATCGAGAATCTCGGGCTTGGTCGCGACTGTCGGAATCAGTTCCACCAGATGCATGTAGCGCGGCGGATTGAAGAAATGCACGCCGCAGAAACGCGCTTTCAGCTCCGCGTCGAAGCCATCGGACAGCGAAGTGATCGACAGGCCCGAGGTATTCGAAGCAAAGATCGCGTTCGGCGCAATGAAGGGTGCGACCTTTTTGTACAGATCGTGCTTCCAGTCCATGCGTTCGGCAATCGCCTCGATGATCAGGTCACAACCCTTCAGCAGTTCAAGATGGTCGTCGTAGTTGGCGACTTCGATGCAGGACGCATCATCCTTGTTGCCCAGTGGCGCCGGACTGAGTTTCTTGAGTCCTTCGATGGCCTTCAGCACGATGCCGTTCTTGGGGCCGTCCTTGGCCGGCAGGTCGAACAGGACGACCGGCACTTTTGCG
The DNA here is from genome assembly GCA_021738105.1 of Sulfuritalea sp. Next base: position 18,950 of record JAIPCS010000038.1, on the reverse strand, counting down.
TTGACACAGTGAGCCGCGATCTGCGCTCCCATCACGCCGGCGCCGAGTACGGCAACTTTTTTGACGATGAAATTACTCATGATGGCTCCCTTTAAAACAGTTCGGCTTCAAGATCGAGCAGCGGCTTGGCACCGGAGCGCGCCTGGCGGATCAACATGGCCGTCTCGGGCAGCAGGCGGGCAAAGTAGAAACGTGCCGTGGCGAGTTTGGCCTTGTAGAAATTGTCGCCCGAATCCAGCTTGGCCAGGGCGATCTTCGCCATTCGCGCAAAGAAGTAGCTATACACCAGATGCCCGACCACGCGCAGGTAAGGAACGGCAGCCGCGCCTACCTCATCGGGATTCTGCATGGCCTTCATGCCGATTTCCATGGTCAGTTTGGTCACCTTGTCGCCAAGATCGGCGAGCGGCGTGATGAATTCGTTCATCGCGTCATCGGTGCCGTTTTCCTCGACAAAGGCCTGCACCAATGCGCCGAACTTCTTCAGCTTGGCACCGTTGTCCATCAGGATCTTTCGACCGAGCAAGTCGAGCGACTGGATGGTATTGGTACCTTCGTAAATCATGTTGATGCGAGCATCGCGCACGTACTGTTCCATGCCGGTCTCGCGAATGAAGCCCATACCGCCGAACACCTGCATCGATTCCGAAGTGGCGATCCAGCCGTTGTCAGTCATGAAGGCCTTGACGATCGGCGTCAGCAGCGTCACCAGGTCACCCGCATCCTTGCGCACCGCTTCGTCCGGATGATTCAGTTCACGATCGATCATCAGCGCGATGAAGGACGAGAATGCCCTGCCGCCTTCGGCATAGGCCTTGGCCGTCAGCAGCATGCGTCGCACGTCCGGATGCACGATGATCGGATCGGCCGGCTGATCGGGTGCCTTGGGACCGGAAAGGCTGCGCATCTGCAAACGCTCTTTGGCATAAACAAGCGCATTTTGAAAAGCCACCTCGGTCAACCCCAACCCCTGCATGCCGACACCGAGGCGCGCCGCGTTCATCATCACGAACATCGCATTGAGGCCTTTGTGCGGCTGACCGATCAGCCAGCCGGTCGCCTCGTCGAGATTCATCTGGCAGGTCGAGTTGCCATGAATGCCCATCTTTTCTTCCAGTGCGCCACAGGTGATGGCGTTGCGCGCGCCCAGCGTGCCGTCCGCATTGGGAATGAACTTCGGCACAATGAACAGTGAAATACCCTTGGTGCCGGGCGGCGCATCCGGCAGCCGGGCAAGCACCAGATGCACGATGTTCTCGGCCATGTCGTGCTCACCGGCAGAGATGAAGATTTTTCCGCCGGTAATCTTGTAGCTGCCGTCTGTCTGCGGCTCGGCCTTCGAGCGCAGCAGGCCGAGATCGGTGCCGCAGTGCGGCTCGGTAAGACACATGGTTCCGGTCCATTGTCCGGAAACCAGCTTGGGCAGGTAGAGCGCCTTCTGCTCCGGGGTGCCGTGCTCATGCAGGCATTCGTAGGCGCCATGCGACAGGCCGGGATACATGTACCAAGCCTGGTTGGAGGAATTGAGCATCTCCGAGAACGAGTTATAAACCACGATCGGCAATCCTTGTCCGCCATATTCCGGATCGCAGGTCAGGGCTGGCCAACCGGCATCGACAAACTGGCGGTAGGCCTCCTTGAAACCTGTCGGGGTCGCTACCTCGTGCGTGGTGGAATCGAGCCGGCAACCCTCACGGTCGCCAACATGATTGAGTGGAAACAGCACCTTGGAGGTGAACTTTCCACCCTCTTCCAGTAATTGATTGATGATCTCGGCGTCGACGTCGGCGTGTGCCGGCAAGGCCTTGAGTTCACTTGTGACATCGAGCAATTCGTGCAGCACGAATTGCATGTCGCGCAGAGGGGCTATGTATTGGCCCATGGAATCCTCCTGTTATTAGCGGGTATCGACCGCAAGCAACGAACAGCCGTTTCAAACGAACGTTTTAATACTAGCTCAGTTTGGCTCCCGCGTGTAGTCGCGCACCTCTAATTTATCGTCGGATGGATACAGCCCTGGACGCTTAGCGCAGAAAGCTCCGGCTGATGGCGCGGAACAGGTCTGAATCCGCCCGGCGCAGCCATTCAAAGGCCACCATCTCGCGGCTGACAATACTGGCACCCGCATCGCGCATGCGCGCCAGAGCCAGCGCTTTATCTGATTCGCGGCGCGAACCGACAGCTTCGTCGACGACGAATACCTGCTTGCCGCCAGCCAGCAACTCCATCACGGTCTGCAATACGCACACATGGGCTTCCATCCCGCAGACAACGTATTGGACAGAGCCATCGGATTGATCCAGTCCGTGGCAGGCACCCGCCACGGCAGAAAAATGCAGTTTGCTGGCAATGCAGCCCTCCGGAAGCTCTGTTGCCACCGCCGGATGAGTCGGCCCCAAACCTTTGGGGTACTGCTCGCAAGCCAGCACCGGAATCTTCATGTGACGTGCAACCCGAATCAGCCAGACAATCTGTTCCAGCAATACCTGCCAATCGGCAATCGCTGGAACCAGTTTTCCCTGAACATCGACCACCAGCAATGTGGAGTTATGCGCATCGATCAGCATGAGGCCTCCCAGGCGGTAATGAATTCCTTCCAGTGCGGCTGATCAGTCGCCGCCAGAGTACTTTTCACCAGCGCAAGCTCGGCTGCATGTTCTGCAGATGTCAGCAAACCGCGCATCATCTGAAAGCGCAAAAACACCAACCAGGTATTGACGGCGTCGGTTTCGCAGTAATCGCGAATTTCATCGATTCGCCCCTCCAGCCAGGCCCCCCATACCGCCGAGCCATCCATACCGAGCTTGCCCGGCAAGCCCATCAATCGGGCGAGTTGATCAAGCGGGGCACTGCCGCGCGGCTGGTACATCGCCAACAGGTCCATCAGGTCGAGATGGCGCGAGTGATAACGGCTGATGTAGTTGTTCCACTTGAAATCACGAGAGTCACGATAGTCACCTTCACCCATGTCCCAGTAGCGCGGGGCGGTAACGCCATGGATCAAACCTCGGTAGTGCAGCACCGGAAGATCAAAACCACCACCATTCCAGGACACGATCTGCGGGGTGAATTTTTCAACGCCATCGAAAAAACGCTGGATGATTTCACCCTCACCCGACTTGGGCTCGGCCAACGACCACACGCGAAACCCGTCGTCACCGCGCAGAGCGCACGAAATAACCACCACGCGCTGCAAATGCAGCGGAATGAAGTCACTGCCGTTTTTCGCCCGCTGTCGCTGAAAGGCGAGTTCAGCCACTTCGGCATCGGGCAGTGCTGGCGGCAATTCGTGCAGGATACGCAGGCCTCCAATGTCGGGAACGGTTTCAATGTCGAAGACGAGAATGGGAGTCATGGGCGTGGTTCTGCAGGAGAAGGGAGATATGTCCGGAAAAGTCGGCGCTGGTGATACGGCGATTCTATAATCCTGACCCATGTTAGGCGAAGATAAAGACGAAAACAGCCGCCAGGGCATACAGTCCATTGAAGTGGGTGTGCCTTTGTTGCGGGCGCTGGCAGATCATGGCGCACCGATGATGCTGCGCGATCTCGCCAGGGAAGCCGGTATGCCTGCCGCAAAAGCCCACCGCTATCTGGTCAGTTTCATGCGTACCGAGCTGGTTACACAAGATCCGGTTTCCGGCCGCTACGATCTTGGCAATTTTGCACTGGATCTGGGCTTGGCCAGTCTTGCCCGACTCGATGCGGTGCGTGTCGCAACCCCGGTATTGGACGCGCTGGCCGAGAACACGGGAGAAACCGTGGCACTCGCGGTGTGGGGCAATATGGGGCCGACGATTGTGCGCTGGGTCGAATCGAAGCGGCCAGTCACCGTCAATCTCCGTACCGGCTCAGTCATGCCACTACTGCACTCGGCAATCGGCCTGTGTTTTGTCAGCTTTTTTGAATCGGCGACCCTGCAGCGCCAGATAGAAGACGAACTACAGATCAACAAGCGCGGTGCAGATACCCGGGCGCCAATCACGCGCGCCCAACTCGACGCCTTGACGGCGGAATTTCGCCAACACGGCATGTCCAGAGCCGTCGGATCGGTGATTCCAGGAATCAACGCGTTCTCTGCTCCGGTGTTCAATCACGAGGGAAAAATGGCTCTGGCAATCACTGCTTTGGGCCCTGCGGGTCTGTTTCCGCCAAACTGGAACGGATTGATGCCCAAAGCCATTGGTGCCGCCGCCCAGGCCATTTCGCGTCAACTGGGCTGGCGCGCGCCCTCCGCCAGACAAAGCTGACCACATTGAAATGTTCTGCCCGCCTGCGTCGAACATGAGACATTGGCAACCGAGGAATTCAATGCGTCGGTGCCAGGCACGCTATTCGGCGCCAATAGTGAACACATTGAAAAGTCGGCTCTGGCAGGACGGTGATACTCTTTTTCCATCGAACCCGTCCCGCGAACAATTGCATCACTTTTCCTTGACCGCTGATGGCTAGTTTCTTCAACCGCTTGCTGGGCAAAACCGACCCTGCGTCCCCATCAAGAAAGATCGACGAAAACGCGCTGGATGGCGCTCAAATGGAGGTCGGACAAACTCACGAAGTCAAGGCTGCCACGACCCGCCCGGCACAACTGACTGGTGAGGTGGAACCGGCCCAGTCGTTCGTTTGCCGTCAACCCATTCTCGACCGTGACAAGCATATCGCAGGCTATCAATTCGGTCTTCCGGAAAAAGTCGAGCAGCGACTGAAAACCGATTTCGAGTTTTTACAAAGAATCTATGACGACGCCGTCCTGCGCAATCTGACTTCCTTCGGACCCGAAGCGCTGCTGGGATCCAGACTGGCCTTTGTCGGTCTGTCACAGAATTCCCTGGACAATCCTCGCATTCTCGAACTGCCTCGAGACAATACCGTGCTGATGTTTGCACCTGTCCACCAAACGCTTGATGCCTTGCGCATCCAGCACCAACTGGATGATTTGCGTCAGGCCGGCTACGCGTACGGCTGGGTTCTGCGGCGAACCCAAGTGGAGCAGTTTCCCCAATTGCCCGGACTGGCCACCAATGCCGACTATGTGCACATTGATGCGTCCGGTTTTGACGCTGCGGACGTCAGGATACTAATCAAATCTCTTGCGTCGACACGCTCCGCGGCACGTGCTCCACTGCGTCTGATTGCTGGAGGACTCAATGCGGTCGACGAGTTTCATTCCTACTTCCACACCGGCTTCGACTTCTTTCTCGGCCAGTTCGTTACCCGCAGGGAGAACTGGGTTCCACCCAAAAGCAACCTCAATCGCCTGCACATCATCAAGCTGCTCAACCTGTTGCGCAGCGACGCGGAGATTGTCACGATAGCGGAGCAACTCAAACAGGATCCGGTACTGGCCTTCAAGCTGCTTCGCTACATCAATTCACCCGTCATGGGGTTGACCCATCCCGTTGTCAGTCTCGACAAGGCACTTATCCTGCTGGGCCGGGAAAAAATCTACCGCTGGCTGTCGCTGTTGCTGTTCATTTTCCAGACACCCGGCTTTGAGGAAAGAATCCTTACCGAACGGGCTTTGTCACGGGCCTTTTTCCTTGAAAACCTCGCCGCCCAAGGCAACATTCCGTCAATGGCCGACTCGCTTTTCATACTCGGACTTTTTTCGCCTCTGGATCTGCTCATGGGCCAGAGCATGGCTGAACTGTTATCACAGGCAAAGCTTCCCGAGCCCGTGCATGACGCCTTGCTTGGCACGCCTGGTGCTTATCGTGATGCGCTGCTTCTGGCTATTGCCACCGAAGGTCAGTCACCCCAGGAGTTGGAGAATCACGCTGCACGTTGCGGTCTGGACGCAAAGCAGGTGTCGCGGCACGCCGTTCAATCCCTGGCCTGGGCGCATGAAATATCTTCGCTGGAACCAGCTTAGCCGAGAGAATCCATGCACAGTCTCTTGCCCTTCGGCTAGGCCCGAATCGGCATCTTCCTCGCTTTAGGTCATGGGTTGTTTGCTTGCCGCCAAGCTCGAAACAAAGTCAATCAAACGTCCTCGGTATGGAAGCGGACAGCATTTCTTCCCGCTTCTTTGGCTTGATACATCGCAGTATCAGCCCACCTGAGCACATCCTCCTGACTTGATTCATGATTGCGAAACAGCACCACACCGATACTCGCTGTGCAGTTGTGTTCGATCGTGGAATCCGGCTTGTCGTCATGACTGACAGTCAATCGATAGGATTCCGACAAAACGCCTCGGATTTTCTCTGCGACTAACCTGACTTCTGTCGCCGACTCAATTTCATCCTGATCCAAATCGCCCAGCACGATAACAAACTCATCACCACCGAAGCGCGCCACGGTATCGATCTCGCGCACACAGCGCTTCATCCGCTCTGCCGCCTCTACCAGAAGCAAATCACCGACTTCGTGGCCATGCAGATCGTTCAGCGGCTTGAAATTATCCAGGTCAAGAAACATCAACGCGCAATAACAAGAGCTGCGCTTGCTGGCTGCCATGATCTGGTTCAAGCGGTCGCTGAGAAGACGGCGATTCGGCAATTTTGTAAGTGGATCGTAGAAGGCCAGCTGACGCACCTGGTCTTCCATCCGCTTGCGATCGGTAATGTCCAGATAGATCGTCACAAAACCGCCGTCAGGCAGTGGCATGCCGCGGATATCCAGCACCGTACCGTCTGCGCGAACACGCTCGAACTGGTGCGGCTCGAACTTTCGAGCCCGGTCAACGAGCGCAGCCACTTGTTCCTCTTTTTCGCCGGGGCCATAGTCGCCGCGTTCCGCATTAAAGCGAACGACATCCTCAAAGCTCAAATCGGTCTTCTCAAACACCGAATCGGGCAAATCAAGCAATCGTTTGAACTGCTCGTTGTAGGTCACCACGTTAAGGTTGGCGTCGACCATGGAAATGCCGCCTGGAAAGTTTTCGACCAGCGCGTTGAGTACGCTGTTCTGCCGTCTCAATTGCTCCTCTGCATGCTTGCGGGCAGAAACATCTGCGATAACGCCTATCAGACCCCGCTCTTCACCGTTGGCATCATAGAAGCGCTGGCCAGTCAGGTGCCCCCAGAATTCGGACTGATCCGCACGCCAATACAGCCGGTCATAGTCTACCGAAGGAATCTTGCTGGCTAACAAGGCCAGCATCTTTTGCCGCCCGACTTCCCGCTCAGCGGGGTGCACCAGAACAACGTATTCCATCCCTTCCAGTACTTCCAGAGCGTAGCCGAACATTTCCGCCATGCGCTGGTTGGCCTGCGTGATGCGCCCTTCCAAATCGACGAGAAATATCGCGACGCTGGAGGTATCGAGGATTTGCCTGAACAACGCTTCCCGTCCGGCCAGTTCGTCGTTTGCCTTGGCCAGCGCCTGCGTGCGCTCACTGACTTTCTGCTCAAGCTTTCCTCGTTGATCCTGCAGCTTCATCACCAGCATGGCTACATAGCCCAGCAGCAGGCTGAAAATCAAACCAAGCAGGCCCTTCAGCCAAAGTTCGAGCGGATTTCCCCAACCCTTGACCGGTGCCACACTCAATATCCACTTGCCGTACGCCAGATCGAGATCCTGGCTCACCGGCGACACGAGTTCGCTGCTGGATGACGAAGCGATTACTTGCTTTTTTCCGGTATCCGGATGAATGCGCCAAAGCTCATAGTCAAGATCCTGATTGGCCAATTGAGGCAGACGCCCGCCGACCAGCGCTTCGGGGAACCGAATGACCACATAGCTGAATCCCCAGAAACGCTGTAGTCCTTCGGTTACTCCGAGAAATACAGGCAAGCGCCCAACCGCACCCATGCCACCCTGTACCAAAGTCATTGGGCCGGCCAGTGTCAGTTTCCCTGTGTCGCGGGCCATCCTGGCCTCTTTGCCCTGCACTGGATCATTTAACTGGTCAAACCCGATGCTCTTTTCGTTGCCTGCCAAAGGCACCACATGCTTGATGACACCACCAGGTGACAATCCTAAAACAGCGACACCCGGGTAAAAGCTCAACATCTCACCTGCCATGGCTTCGAAATTCGCGACATCGCCATTGCCCTGTCGAACCATTGCCGCCAGCGCATAGGTAGCTGAAAGCGCCCGATCGATACCGATTTCGAGCGCGCGAGCGTGATCAATGGCCAGGCCGGCGATGCGCGCTCGGTTCTGCCGCAGATTGCTTTGTTCCGAGTATCCGATCAAGGTGGCCGCGACGGCGGTTGCAAGAATAAACACCACCAGCGCGACTATGAACGAACGCAGATTCCTCGACTTGGCTACGGAGTTCAATAACTTTCCTCGTGTTATCCGATGCCCGGATATCCCTTCAATGCTCCAGCCAAAAAGGAGTGGACAAATAAGATGCGCATGCCCGACATCTCTGACATCCCCCACCCACAAAAACAAATTTTTGCTGCCGACACCTGGCCGGTCAATAAATCCTTGCTGCAAACGATTATCCCGTATTTTGCGCAAACATCGCACATGGAAGGGTTCACTTTGCATCAGTGCCAAATACACACGATCGACACAGTATCGCGAATTCAGGGAGAGGGTACCGAACTTGAGAAATCAATCATGGACAGTAGTCTTATGCATCGCTATGCTTCGCGCCACATCAAAAGCTGAGCGCGCAATGCTGCTGCTTCGCAATTTCCTACTCGCACCACCCTTACGGACATCCGCATGCAAACAGAAAGCTTCATCCCGGGCAAGGATGCCTCGCTCGAATCGTCCATTGCTTCCATGCAGGGCAAACTGGAAGCATTGGACTTCCATGTCGAGGAGCGCTCCTGGCTGAATCCGGTGGATGGTGTCTGGTCGGTGCATGTGCGTGATCGCGACTGCGCACTGCTGTTTACCAACGGCAAGGGCGCCTCGCGTCTGGCCGCTCTGGCCAGTGCTCTGGGTGAATTTTTCGAGCGTCTTTCCTGCAATTATTTCTGGACGCACTACTACCTGGGCGACCAGTTTGCCCGGCGCGACTTTGCGCACTATCCGCGAGAGCAATGGTTTCAACCGGGCGAGGACGGTCAATGGCCAGAGCCGTTGCTGACCCCTGAGCTGCATCAGTTCTACAACCCGGATAACTCCATCGACGCCAGAACACTGGTGGATCTGAATTCCGGCGACAGCGAACGCGGCATCTGCGCATTGCCCTATGTGCGCCAGCGTGACGGAGTCAGCGTCTGGTTCCCGGTGAATATCATCGGCAATCTGTACGTCAGCAACGGCATGTCGGCCGGTAACACGGAGCTTGAGGCGCGAACCCAGGCGCTGTCAGAGATATTCGAACGCCACATCAAATTTCGCATCATCAGCGAGGGGCTCTGTCTGCCCGACGTACCGGAGCACGTCATCGCCCGCTATCCGCACATCGAGGCCGGCATCCGCGAACTACGCGAAGCTGGGTTCGGGATTCTGGTCAAGGATGCCTCGCTCGGCGGCGAGTACCCGGTGATGAATGTCACCCTGCTCCACCCCGAGGATCAGGGGTGCTTTTCCAGCTTTGGCGCGCACCCGCGTTTCGAAATTGCGCTTGAGCGGGCACTCACCGAACTGTTGCAGGGACGCGGACTGGATGCGCTAGCGGGCTTTCACGAGCCAGGATTTGATCTGGACGAAATTGCCGCCTCGCCCAACATCGAGATCCATTTCGTTGATTCCAGCGGCATCATCAGCTGGAATTTTCTCGGCAACACACCAGACTACGAGTTCTGTGACTGGAATTTCAGTAGCACAACCGCCGACGACTACCGCTGGCTGGTGGAACGACTTCATCGCGACAGCCATGACATCTATGTCGCCGACTTCAACCATCTCGGTGTCTATGCCTGCCGGATTCTGGTGCCGGGCATGTCGGAAATCTATCCGCTGGATGAACTGGAATGGGAGAACAACAGTGTCGGCAATGCGGTTCGCGAAGCCATTCTGAGTCTGCCAGAACTGAACAACGAGGAATGCACCGATCTGCTCGACACCCTGAATGAGTTTGATTTGCCGGATCAGAGACCGGTCGCCACCTTGATCGGATTGGCCGCCGACCCGGACTCTTTCTGGGCAGACCTGCGTGTTGGCGAACTGAAGACTTTATTGGCACTGGCCTTGGGCGACGAAGAAGCCATACGCGAAGGTTGCGAATGGGCGCGTCACTTCGAACAGATCGACGCCAGCCGCCGCCTGATCTATCGCTGCATCGAAACATTGCTCAATCTGGGCAACGCCGATAAGCACCGCACCGCTCTGTCGCATCTTTATGGCGAAGCAACCCTGGCTAGCGCCGAAGCCATATTGCGACGGGAACAACGCTTCTTCGGCATCGCAGCACCGGGCATGGAGCTCAATGGCTGTGAACTACATCAGCGACTGCTGGCGGCTTACGCCAAACTGCGCCACTAGCGTCCGGAAAACCAGATCACGGGCGTCAATGCTTCGACGCCAATGCTGACGGTTCACGATTCATTGACGCGACCGCGCAAAGCTTTCTGCTTTCCGCGCAGCACCTTGCTGTCGACGCGGCGCTTCTGCGAATTGCGCGTCGGCCGGGTGGCACGGCGCGGAGGCTGAACGAAAATTGCCTGGGCGATCAAGTCGCGTAGCCGCTCCATCGCGGCAAAGGTATTCCGCTCCAGACTGCGGAACTGTTGCGCCTTGATCACCACAATCCCGTCGGCGCTGATGCGCTGATCACGGAACTGCAGCAGGCGCGACTTGATTTCCTCAGGCAAGGAGGACGCCCTGATGTCGAACCGCAAATGAATCGCGTTCGAGACCTTGTTGACGTTCTGTCCACCCGCTCCCTGAGCTCGAATCGCGGTGAGTTCAACGTCGTCGTCGCGCAGTTCGAATGTCGGTTCAGAGGTCGTCATGTCGTACCGCTTTCCACAGGCTTGGTTTTCGCAGGTGCCGCCACATCCAGCGCCCGCCAGCCTTCCCCGCCCAGAGTACGCAGGGTTTCAATGTTGCGCAGATAAATATCAGACGCATCCGGAAACGCCGCCGTGGCTTTTTCCAGACTGGCTTCGCGCAGCAGGTGCAGTGTCGGATAGGGCGCGCGATTGGTACAGTTGGCTACGTCGTCGGCGTCCGCATCGGCAAACACATAGTCTGGATGAAAACTCGCCACCTGCAGGATGCCGGTGAGGCCCTGAGTGCGAAGGACGACTTCCGCCAGATCGAGAAAGTCGGTGAAATCATCGAAATCCACCAGCACATCGGGTGTGATAAGCAGGGTGGTCTCGACTTCGTCAGCCGGTGCCTCAATCAGAAATTTTAGCTCACGTTCAAGATCGTCGAGCAAGGCATCTGTCGTCGGCGCTGAACTGACGACATAGCGTATCTGGTTCTTGACATGCACAGCCTTGGCGAAAGGACAGAGATTTAGGCCGATCACCGCGCGCTCGAGCCAGACTCGGGTAGCGGCGACTATATCGGCGTGGCGGGCTGAGGCGGGCATAAAAAGTCGGCTCTCGCAATACGGCGATCAACTGGCCTGGTAGAGGATTCGGCGCTCTTCCGCCTGCAACGCCAGCTTGACCTCTTCGAGTACCGCGTCGACGTCGGCGATCCGGTGCTCGGTTTCGATGCGGCCGGTCAATTTGCTGTCAAGGCTCAGGCGTCCGGCCTGATACAACTGCCAGATTTCCTTGCCGTATTCGCTGCCAGCCAATTCGGGAGCGAAGCGGCTGAAGTAGCTCGCCAGATTGGCGACGTCGCGCTCCAGCATGGAACCGGCATTGCTGTTGCCCGCGGCGTCGACAGCCTGCGGCAGGTCAATGATGACCGGGCCGTCGCTGCCGACCAGGATGTTGTATTCGGAAAGGTCGCCGTGAATCATGCCGGCGCACAGCATGCGCACCACCTGCAGGAGCAGTTCAGCGTGAAACTCCCGGGCCAACTCGGCTGACAGCTCGATGTCATTGAGGCGCGGCGCAGGATGGCCCTCGTCATCGGTGACCAGCTCCATCAGCAGTACACCTTCGTAGCAAAGATAGGGCTGCGGTACGCGCACGCCGGCAGCGGCGAGGCGATACAGCGCGTCGACCTCTGCACTCTGCCAGGCTTCTTCCTGCTTCTGCCGACCGTAGCGACTGCCTTTCTCCATGGCTCTTGCCTGACGGCTGTTCTTGACCTTGCGGCCCTCTTGATAGAAGGCGTTGTTGCGAAAGCTGCGCTGCTTGACATCCTTGTACATCTTCGCGCAACGAATCTCATCGCCGCATCGAACCAGATAGACGGTGGCTTCCTTGCCGCTCATCAACTGACGAATGACGTCGTCCACCAATCCCTCGGCAATCAACGCTTCCAGTCTTTTGGGTGTCTTCATGACCGTTGCCTCATGCCGCTTGATCCTTCAGCAGATGCACTTTCACCTTCTTGCCCTTGAGTTTTCCGGCGGACAGTTTGCGCAATGCCTCGTGTGCAATGCCCCGCCCGACCGCTACATACGTGCTGGTGTCGGTCACGTTGATCTTGCCGATCTGCTCTTTGCTGAAACCGGCTTCGCCGGTCAGCGCACCCAGTACATCGCCGGGACGAATCTTCTCCTTGCGACCGCCGAGAATCAGCAAGGTAACCATGGGCGGCAACAAAGGCTGCTTCGACCCCGGTGCTGTCGCGACCGCATCTTTCAGTTCATCAAGCGAATGCCAGTCGCAGTCGAAACCGAGCGCCTTCTCGATGTTGGCAACACGCCCCTTCTGATTGCTGCTGACCAGACTGAAGGCCCAGCCGGCCTGATCGACACGACCAGTGCGGCCGATGCGATGGACATGTACTTCGGTATCCGGCGTGACATCGACGTTGATCACTGCCTCTAGCTGATCAATATCCAGACCGCGTGCGGCGACATCGGTAGCAACCAGTACCGAGCAACTGCGATTGGCGAACTGCACCAAGACCTGATCGCGTTCGCGCTGCTCCAGTTCGCCGTGCAAAGCCAGCGCAACAAAGCCCTCGCTGCGCAAAAGCTGCACCAGATCACGGCACTGCTGTCGCGTGTTGCAAAATGCAAGGGTACTGACCGGCCGGTAGTGACGCAGCAGCAGCGCGACTGCGGCCAGCCGCTGATCGTTGCTCACTTCGTAGAAACGCTGGCGGATCTTGCCCTCTTCGTGCGGTTCGAGCAGCGTGATCCTTTCCGGCTCGCGCAGAAATTGCCGACTCAGAGTGGCTATGCTTTCGGGAAAGGTGGCGGAGAACAGCAGTGTCTGTCGATCTCGCGGACAGGCTTTCGCGACCGTGACCATATCGTCGAAGAAACCCATATCGAGCATGCGATCGGCTTCATCCAGCACCAGCGTGTCGAGCGCCTCGAGATCGAGACTACCGCGTTGCAGATGATCCATGATGCGACCCGGTGTGCCAACCACAACGTGGGCGCCATGCTCCAGGCTGGATATTTGCGGCCGCATGGGACTGCCACCGCACAACGTAAGCACCTTGATATTTTCGGCACCGCGCGCCAGTCGACGAATTTCCTGCGCTACCTGGTCGGCCAGTTCCCGAGTTGGACACAGCACCAGCGCCTGTACCGCGAAGCGACGCGGATTCAACCGGGCCAGCAGACTCAATGCAAAAGCCGCTGTCTTGCCGCTACCGGTCTTGGCCTGTGCGATCAGATCGCGGCCGGCAAGTGCCAAGGGCAGGCTGGCAGCCTGAATCGGCGTCATCAACCGGTACCCCAATTGCTGCAAGTTTGCCAGCGTAGCGGGAGCCAGAGGTAGCTGATCGAAGGACAGATTCGACGCGGAGACCGGGCTCGTGGCAACTGACGGCGCGTCGACAACTCGGGAGGAGGATGAATTCATGCGCAATTATATGTCTCAGTGCGCTTGCGTCTGAGACGGTATCCAGGGATATGTCTCTGTGCGCTTGCGCCTGAGACGGTATCCCATGGATACGGGCCTGTGCACCTGCACCGGGTGCGCCACCTGCCCGAACGTGAGCTGGCACTTCCGCTACGCCGAACTATTGCCGTGCGCAAAGCACCTCGAATTGCGTCACGCGCAAACGAAGCTTTTTGAAAAAGACGCTGCTAGCTTACGGCCTCAAGGTCCACCGTCTTAGTGAACACTTCTTCCAGCATCGCCCGGGCCTTGCCGAAATCCAGTACGGCTTCTTCGTAGGCATCGCGTGCCAGGGTATAGGCTTCGACCAGTTCGGTGTTGATGCCTTCACCATGCAGCCGCCTGTACAGCACCTGGCATTCCTCGAACAGGCGATCCGCCAGCAGGCGACGACGCATGTAGATTCGCGCCCCCTCCTGTGGCCACGGACTCATTTCGATGTAGCTCGGCACGTGAGCGCGCTGCAGCGTTGCAAAGTCACCTTGCAGCAGCAGCCACATACCGGCCCAATCCGGGTCCGCACCGCCGAATGGTGAGTAGCCGAAGCGCTTGAGCTCGGCTATTTCACCGTCAATCAGATGTTGTGGTGAAACCAGCATCTCAGGCGCTTGCCAATTCTTCGGCTTCATAACCCATGCGCATGTCGTAATCCGCTTCGACACCGGTCGGCATGATCAGGCCGACTTCCTTGAGTCGCGAGTCGAGCAGCTCCAGATACTCGGCCTGGAGTTCCTCCGGCTTTTTCACCTTGATGCCGTACTCGTAATAAATGTCGAACATTTCCGACTTCTTGTCGCCGGCCGACGGACGGCCGTAGAAACCCAGACCCATCTGCATGAACTTGGGAATTCGCTCCTGCATGAACTCGCGTGTCTTGTCACCGCCAAACTCGATGCAGCGCTTGGACGCCCATACGCCGAAAGCAAGGTGACCGTACTCTTCCTTGTGAATGCGCACATTGACGCGTGCCCACGGCAGGTAGGAACATTCGCGATACTGCCCGAGAAATGCCACGGCAGCCGGCGTCACTACGGTCGAGAACAAGGCAACGTCTTCCCAGCACTCGAAAAATTTCGACCAGTTTTCCTTGCGAAAACCATTGATCACATTGACTTTCTTCGGGTCCGGATTCTCCGGGTTGTGGGACAGCTCGTACAAACGGGCATCGACATCAACGCCGAGTTCCTGCAACAGGTTCCACACATAGAAAGCGTGGCCCATTTCCTCGAACACTTTCTTTGAGAGGCGATAGGCCTCTTCCGGACGGGTGGCATAACGATGATTTTCAGCGACACGCTGGCCACCTGCGTATTCAGAATCAGCCTGGAAGCACATCAGGTTGATGAGGGCCTTCTTGTAATCCTCGGGCAGAACATCACCCTTGTCGTACGTCTTGAATGTTCTCATTTAGTTTCTCCAGATAGCGCCAGTGAAAACAGGATATTTCACAAATTCGCCATCAATGTTCGACGAATTCAGATTTGCGGAAAGAATTTTTGCGATACAACTAACTATCCTTGAACAAATGATAGTGTATCATTACCGGACTGTCAATTAGTTTTTTAGACATGAAGTAAGTATTTCTTATTTATTGTTTTTATGTATATTTTTCTGGGTCTACCATTTTTCTCGTCCTTGGCGCGCAGGGGTTCTATCTCAGTCAAAGTTCTTGTGTTACATATCCGCACTGCCAGTGGTATCATTTGAGCTAATAACAAGGAGGCTTGCGAGCAATGAAAAACCGCTTCATCCGGCAATGGATGGAAGCCTTTCTGGCCGAGCATACGCTGCGCGCCAACTCGCTCATCATCACAATCTACGGCGATGCCATCGCACCTCGCGGGGGAACTGTCTGGCTGGGCAGTTTTATCAAACTGGTCGAACCGCTGGGACTCAATTCACGCTTGGTTAGAACCAGTGTATTTCGTCTTTCGAAGGAAAAATGGCTGGTATCGGAACAGATCGGACGCAGGAGCTATTACAGCCTGACCGCGACCGGTCGCCGACGTTTCGAGCACGCCTACCGACGCATCTATGACGATCCGCGCCAGCAATGGGACGGTGGCTGGCAAGTTGTACTAACTGCGGTAAGCACTCTGCCGCAGATACAACGCGACCTGTTGCGCAAAGAACTGCTTTGGGAAGGCTTTGGTCATATCGCTCCGGGCGTGCTGGCGCACCCCTGTGCCAATGAAGAAACCGTGCTGGATATCCTGCAAAACACCGGAACCCATGACAAGGTTGTCGTAATACACGGACGAAGTTTGGGAGCGCTCTCCAGTCGCCCTCTTCAGGAATTGGTCAGGACTTGCTGGAATCTCGACGTCATTGCCGAAGACTACAAAAAGTTCAGCGAATGCTTTCGTCCCGTGGTCCGCGCAATCAGATCCTCGAGTGAGCTCGATCCGGAACAGGCTTTTTGTGTTCGCACGCTATTGATTCACGAATTTCGCCGTGTCCAGTTGCGCGACCCGCAGCTGCCTAAACAGCTGTTGCCGACCGACTGGCCCGGAGATACCGCCCGCAAAATTTGCGGCGAGCTGTACACGCTGGTCCGGTTGCCGGCGGAACGCCATCTTTCCAATCTGCTGGAAACGGCCGACGGGCCGATACCTGAAGCGGCACCCTATTTGCAGCTTCGCTTTCCTGAGTTGACAGACAGGGACATCAAGGAAACCGTATGAACCAAACACCCCTTCATGTCGGCATTGTTGGTGCCGGCCCTTCCGGCTGTTATATGGCTGATGCGCTTGGCCGCAAATTTTCGGGTTCACGCATCGATATATTCGATCGCTTGCCGACACCCTTCGGTCTGGTCCGCGGTGGTGTTGCACCCGACCACCAAGGGACGAAAAATATTGCCCGACAGTTCGAGCGCACGCTGGGTAAGGACAGTGTGCGTTTTCTTGGCAACGTCGAAATCGGCCGCGACCTGTCTTATGAGGAACTCAAGGCGGCCTACGACATTCTGGTAATCACCACCGGTGCGATGGAGGACCGCAAACTGGATATTCCGGGCGAATCACTCGAGGCGGTGTACGGCTCGGGACAATTCGTGGCCTGGTACAACGGGATTCCTGGCGGTGAAAATCTTGAGCCGATGCTCGATCGCAAATCAGTCGCCATTATCGGCAACGGGAACGTCGCTCTGGATATCGCGCGATTACTCGGGAAATCATCGGTCGAACTGGAGTCCTCGGATTTATGCGCCCACGCGCGCGCCGCATTCGCAGCCGCCCAGACTGAAGACATCTGGATCATTGGTCGACGCGGACCGTTAGAGGCGAACTTCACCAGTGCCGAACTGGCCGAGTTTGGCGATCTGTCACGCGTCGCAACACAGGTCGACCCGACGCAGTTACCGCAGGACATTTCCTCAGAATTGAGTGATGAGCAGAAAAAGCTTGCCGAAAAAAACCTCGAAATACTGCGCGGTTACTCGGCGCGCGGCGAGCAGAACGAACTTCCCTTGCGTGTGCACTTTGTGTTCAATGCGGCTCCGGTGAGGATTCTCGGCGACAGGCGCGCCCGCGAGCTGGTGTTGGAAAGAACCCGCATCGAGCATGGCAAGACTATTTTGAGCGGAGAAACCTTCAATATTCCGGCTGATACGGTTATTAGTGCTATTGGCTATCGCAGCACATCTTTTCCTGGCCTTCCCTTCGACCCAGCACGTGGCATCGTGACCAACACTCAGGGTCGCGTCGAATCCGGCGTCTACACAGCAGGCTGGTGCAAACGCGGCCCGAATGGCGTGGTGCCCGCCAACCGGGCAGACTCGCTGGCTGTTGCGGAATTGATCCTGGCGGATTTCGCCGATCACCCGGACCCAAACAAGCCTGGAGGCGCAATGATCGACAGCTTGCTGGCTGGCCGCGGCGCAATCCCTGTTGATTTTTCCGGATGGCAGAAAATCAATGCTGCGGAAGTTGCAGCGGGACAAGGGCGCCCCAGAGAAAAACTGGTCAGGATTGAAGACCTGCTGGCTGCCGCCCGGTCTTGAATATGAAAACTCGCTAGAGCACCAGCTCCAGTCCTTCGCGGGAAAGTAGAATTTCGGGTTCTCCTTTGCTTCCCGGGACATGGTCGGAACTCGCCAAAGCGGCCGCAAAGACACGTTCGAGTTCATCATCGGAACGCGTGGGTTCATGATGGGTGCACACCAGCCGCTTCACGCCGAGCCGACGCGCCCAGGCGATGTTGCCCTCCAGCGTCCCGTGGCCCCATCCAATCTTGCTCGCATACTCATCTGTCGTATAGGAGCTATCGGCGATCAACACATCCAGACCGGCCAGCGCGGCATCGAGTTGCCCCTGTTGCATATCAACCATCTGCTGAAACTCGGCGTAACCCTCGTCTTCTGGGGCATAAATGTTCAGCCATGGTTCGTGGTCACCAGTAAAAAATACCGATTTCCCGTTGCATTCGATTCGATAGCCAAAATTTACCACAGGGTGATTGAGCAAAAGTGGCGTTACCGTGGCGTCCCCAACTTGCACCGACTTGCCGATGTTGAGCGTCTCATATTCGATGCCGGCCTTCATTTCGGCTTCGCGCACCGGAAAGTAGCTGTACTGCAGTTGCACTTCCATGACCTGATCGATTCCCCGTCCGGCAACAATATCGTAGCCGCCGTGAATGCGCACCGAATTGCCCGGAATATATAGCGGGGTAAAAAAAGGCAGGCCCTGAATGTGGTCCCAATGCGAGTGAGTCATAAACACATTGGCCTTCACCGGCATTTGTTTCAGCAGTTCCTGAGCCAAGGGGAAAATGCCGGTTCCGGCGTCGAGAATGATCAGCGAACCATCGTCGCTACGTACCTCGATGCACGTGGTGTTGCCGCCATACCGTATTGTGTGCTGGCCAGGTGATGGAATGGAACCCCGAACACCCCAGAAACGAACTTTCACTTGTTATTTACCTTCAGGGTTCGTTGCCCACCTGGGCAAACAACTGAGCATCCTGCACAAGCTTGTCCAGCGAGCCCAGTCTGACCACAACCTCTTCGATATTGTCACCAAATCGTTCGGGCGCAGCCAGCGCTTCAGTGACGCGCCAGGGATTGCCACTGTCACCGATTTCGCGGAAACGCACGACCTGATCGGCAACTCGCAGGCAGTCCATCATCACGGTCGGTTCGGCGGCGGAGTCGTGATGATC
>JAIPCS010000037.1 GCA_021738105.1 Sulfuritalea sp. | reverse complement strand
GGCTTCGAGCGTGTTTTCCCACTGCCCCATGTGCTTCTCGTTTTTCCAGCCCGAACGATCGGCGCTGATGTAGGCGGTAGCGCACTGGTCGAAGGTCATTGCCTTGGCACGCTCCACCCCTTCGGCCTGTTTGTTCGACCGCCGCGCATCGAGCGGGTCTTTGCCCTCAAGCAACAACTGCCGACATTCCTTCGCCTTCGCCCGCGCCTCGGTCAGTTTGACGGTATGCACCGCGCCCAATCCCATCTCGCGCTGCTTGCCCGCCAGCGTGAAGCGGAATATCCAGCTCTTCGAGCCAGACGGCGACACCTGCAACCACAACCCGGCGCCGTCGCCGTAATAGCCCGGCTTGGTCAGCTTGCCGACCGCCAGCGGAGTGAGCTTTTCGACGAGGCGAGCCATTTATCTACCCACATTCCTACCCACACGAGATAGGTGGATTCTAACGGTTTTCGCTGGATTGTGTTAGACTTCGCTCCGCCCTGAAGTCTTTATAAATCAAAGCGTAGTGGATGTTGCTGGAAGATGCTGTATAGTCCGCCTGCGGACGTCCACTCCGCCAGCTTCAAAACAAAGGCGCCCCTTTCGGGGCGTTTTTGTTTTTTGCCACTGTTTCGTGCGAGGTTCGGGCAAACCCACGCTCCTGGCCGTATCACCATCGCCGAATTTTTTGAGGATGGGCGCGCTGGATAGCCGCATTCGCACATTCGGCGCGGGTTATGATTCGCATCGAGCATTTCACAGGATAGCGTTGTTGAAAATCCCTCCCGTCGATCCCGGCACCATCGGCCCATGCCCGGTGGCCCCCGATGCCTTGCAGGGCATCAAGCGTCAGCAGACCAATCCCACGCGCTGGAGCGGCGAAGGCTGGCAGGGCTTTGTCGCGGCATTGAGTGATGCCGGGGTGGAGCTCGCTGAAGGCGAGACGGCTTGCGGGGTGTATGCCACCGATGCGGGCGGCACGGCCTACGGTTTGCCGCATGGTGTGGTGATCGCGCGCAGCGCCGGGCAGGTATCGTCGCTACTCAAGGCGGCTCAGACGCATCGTGTGCCGATAACAGTGCGCGGCGGCGGTCTTACCACTGAAGGCGAATCGGTGGCCTTTGGCGGCGTTCTGCTGGACATGAGCGGCATGAGTCGTGTGATCAGGATCGACGCAGAGGCGCTGACGGTGCGCACCGAGGCCGGCATCTTCTGGCATGGCCTGGCCGAGGAACTGCGCCGCGAGATGCTGGATTACCTGTCGGCGCCGCTCAATCTGACATCTTCAGTGGGTGGCACGCTGGGGGTGGGCGGCATCGATGTTAATTCGGCGCGACTGGGCTGCAGTGCCGATCAGGCAATCTCCTTGCAGGTCGTGACGCCCACCGGCGAGATTGTCGAATGCTCCGATACCGAATACGCCGAGCTGTTCCAGCGCGTGATTCTGGGCTATGGTCAGTTCGGCGTCATTACCGAAGCCACCTTGCGGGTGCGTCCCTACACACCGCTGTCAATGCACTATTACTATTATTCCTCGCTGGCTACCGCGATCGAGGATTTGCAAATGCTCGATCGCAACGATGCCAGCGACTACTCGGGCATTCTCACCATCATGGATTGCGCAGTGAATCTGCTGGTGGCTTTCGATTCGGACGAGCGCGAGGCGATGTTCAAGGCAAACTGGGAATCACGGCTGCGCGGCTATGGGGAGTTCGGTTTCGGCCTGTGCATGCTCGGTCATTATGCGGTGCGACCCTGGAAGCTGACCGAGGCGCTCTACCTGTTGAAGCGCAAGCGCGATGTATTCCCGGAATTTCGTCGAACCGAATATATGCGCCAGGGCAAGATGCACGATCGCACGGTGGTGTTCTCGCGTGCAGTCTGGAAGCATTGGGGGTCGCGACAAATGGTGATTCCCGATCTGGCCACATCGGCCGACACCTTCGTCAAAGCCGTCGAACGCGGAAACGCGGTATGCCGCAAGTATTTCCGCTACTACACGCTGTACTGCGTCGGTATCAAACTGCGGCCCGAGCATCAGGCGCATTACGAAATGTCCTGTGTTCCGCCCGATGCAGAAGGCTGGGCCTATGGTTGCGAATTCGAGCCCATCATCGATGGCGAAGTCTATAGCCGCGATCATTTCCAGGCCTTCAAGAATGCGATCTACGACATTGGTGTCGATATGGGCGCAAGCTATTACCGCTTTGGCGGCATGATGAAGGGCTATATCCGGCGCGTGTTTGGCGATGCGCTGGTGGACAGGCATCTGGCGATGAAGCGCAAGGCCGATCCGGCCATGATTCTCAACCGGGACGTGATTTTCTGATGCCCGCTGTCCTGACCCGATCCAGCGCGGCGCATCGCGACTATTCAGCCTGCAGCGGTTGCAGTCTGTGTTTTCTGGTGTGTCCGATGTGGCGCGCACACCGTGATCCGCGTTTCAGTCCCGAGGGGCTGGCCAAGGCCCTGCAATGTGGCGCCAAGGCGGCCGATCTGAGGGCGCCGCTCAATGCCTGTTCGTTGTGCGGTGCTTGCGATCCGGTGTGTCCGGAGCGTATCGATTTATCGGGAATGGTCATGGAACTGCGTCGTGCGCTGCCGCAAGAGGCGGGCCTGGAAAATCATCAGGCAATGCTCGCAACACAGGCCGCCAGCGCCGCCCCGGCGGCGGCCGGCGCATTGTTGCTGCCCGGTGCCGAGTTGCGCGCAAGGCCTACATTGCTGGCGCGCGTCCAGACCTTGCTCGGCTACGGCACCGCAGAGGATGATGGCATCGATATTGCACAAGCGCTGGAGGCCGGTTCGGAGTGGTCTTCGGCCCGGCGAAGATTTGTCGATGCGCTGGAAGGACGCGCCTTGATCGTCAGCGATGGGCTGTTGTTGCGTCAGCTGCGCGGCTGGCTGCCCGGAGCACGTCTGCAAAGCCTCGGCGAGGCGCTCAGTCGCCTGCCGGCGATCCGCAGCCGTCTCACCAGCGCCGACTTTTACATCATTGAAGCGCGCGCCTATCATTCCGACTATGAGCGACTGGTGGCCTACTATGACCGCCTGCGTCTGGAGACCGGTTGCACGATGAATCTTGACCTGCAACGCATTGCGATACCGGCGATGACGCAGGGTTTGGCGAGCCGTGACAAGCCGCTCACCGAAAGTGACCTGGCCGAGGCGCGCTGGATATTGAAGGGGCGCCAGCCGAGCCGTATCGTGATCGAGAGCCTGGCCGATCGAGCCGTGTTTGAGCACGTTGGCGACGTGCCGGTGGTGCATCTTGCCGAGTTGGCGGAGGCCTGACAACAATGAACAGGAAACAGCGGAATGCGTAATGTGGATGTTCTCATCGTCGGCGCCAGTCTGGCCGCAGCGGCAGCGGCCAAGCGCGCGGTTGATGCCGGGCTGGAGACGCTTATTCTTGAGCGCAAGGCATTGCCGCGTCACAAAATCTGTAGCGGCATTCTGTCACCGCGCGGGCATCGGTTTCTTCTCGAAAATTTCGGTCCGCTGCCGCGCGAGACCCTGCATGAGCCGACATCCTGCCGCGGTGTAACCTTCCATTTCCCAAGCATGGTCTCCATGCCCATGGATTTCTTTGGTGGCACCACGCCGCATCTGCATCGCAAGTATTCAGATTATTGGGCAATTCAGCGCAGCGGTGCCGAGGTGCACGATCTGACCTCGTTCGCCGGCCTCGAAGACAAGGGTGACCATGTGCTGGTCCACGCGCGCAAGCAGGGAGAACCGGTCGAGTATCGGGCGCGCCAGGTGATTGGCGCCGATGGCCCCAGCTCGCTGGTGGTCCGCGCGCTCTACCCCGACTACACGAAACAGATCCCCTGGTTTTTCGTCGGTCAGAAATTTCATGACATCATCGATTGTCCCTTGTCCGCCGACTACTTTCACTTTTGGTTTCATCCGGGTCTCGGTCATTACACCTGGAGTCATGCGCGTGACGGGCGACAGATCGTCGGTGTCGGCTTCAAGCGTGGCGACAACTTTGCACGCAAACACGCGGTGGTTCAGCAATATCTGGAGGACAAGCACGGCGTGCGGCTCGGTCCGGCGGGTGACGACGACGAAGGCTGCGCGGAAAATTTCGGTCCCTCGCTGATCAATCGCTATGTTTTTGGCAAGGGCAACGTGCTGGTCACCGGACAGGCCGCCGGTTTTCTCAACATGATCGGCGAAGGAATGAGCTGCGCGCTGCATTCCGGCGCAATATCCGGCGAAGCCGTGGTCGAGGCGCGCTTGCGCAATCGTCCGGTACAGGAAATGTATCGCAAGATGGTTGCGTCCGAAGTGCGCCGTTGTTCAGATCAGTGGAATCCGCTGAAGATCGCCTTCGAGAAGCCGCACGAGGCGGATTTTCCGGCCGCCTTGATGGAGTTGAGCTGGCGCGATCGCGCCAAGGTCTTGCGCGACATGTGGCGCTTCGTCGTGCTGTTCAAGGAATTCAAGTGGGGCAGGCAGATCGCCAGTGCGGCGTTGCAGCGTCCGATTCTCGGTGGGTATTCGATGCAGCGTTGGCTGTAGTCGCACACCGGCGTTTTCCCGGTAGCGCTCGGGTGAGGTTTCGGCGGACGTACAATCGCTCCGCCGGTCTGGCAGGCAGTGCTATGTTTTGTTTCCCAGTCCTGCTGTCAGCTGCCCGAGTCGCTCGCTCAAATCGTGCAGGACCCGATCGGTCTCTTCACTGTTGTCGAGCAGTTCCTGTTGCTGTTTCATGACGCCGGTGACCAGATCCGAGACCTGATGTTCCTGGTATTCGGTCAATCCCAGGTGGATAAATTCGTTGGCCAGTCTTTCGTCAAGTGCAAGCAGAAGAGCCTGCGCAGCCGAGTGCTTTTTCTTGCCGGACTGACGCAAGGAGTCCGCTGATCCACGTACGTATTCGAGCGTCTCCAGAATGCCCTCCTGGCCTCGGCGGTTGAGTTCCAGGGCTTCCAGCGACTGCAACTTTGATTCTGTTCCCTTGGCGGCGATGGAAAGATTGTCACGCAGTCGGCCGCAATAATCCGGATTGTCCAGAGGCAGGTTGCTGACCATCAAAGTGACGCGTTCAAAATTGTGCACGCTGCGATTGTGGAAATCAAAAATGCGATCCATTCCGCTGACATGGTTCATCACCGACACTTCGAGCGGCAGGTTCTCGCCCGAGGCGCTGAAGGTCATGGAGCGTCCCGCAATGCGGGTTTGTACTACGCCGTCGATTTGATAGCGTTGCAACAGTTCAAGGAGTCCTGCGGCGATATCGCGTTCGGTTTCCCACGCAACCAGCTGGGACATGAAGTTCAGGACGATGCCCGCTTCGTCCATGCTGGCCATCACCATGAAGGAAAACTTCTGTGCCTCCCTGGCCTGTGTTTCCAGTGCAATTCGGCTTTCAACAATCTGCCTCGCAATTACCACCTTGCGTCGCACTTCCTCGACTTCGAAGGGTTTGAGAATGAAGTCCTCGCCACCTGCGTCGTAGCCTTTCATCCTTGCTTCGATGGTGTCCTGGCTGGAAACAAAGGTGACCGGAATCTGGGCAAAGTTCTCGTCGTCCTTGAGTTGACGGCAGAACGTGTAACCATCCATGCCCGGCATACGCACGTCGAGCAGAAACATGTCGGGTTTGACGACGTCAAGCCTTGGCGCACAGGTTTCAACGCTGTCGAAAGTTTCTACCACGCAGTCGGGTTCGAGAATGCCGCGAATGATATCTCTGACGAAGGGATCGTCGTCGACCACGAAAATCCGGAATGTTTCGACCATGCTAGATGTCCTCCTCGGTGTCGTCGCTGAATCTGGATGCAATGTAGCGAAACTCGTCGGCGTTTTCCAGGAAGCAGTCGACCAACGATGGATCGAAATGGCTACCCTTGCCTTCGAGAATCATTTCAATGGCGGTGGCATGAGGGAATGCCGGCTTGTACACACGCTTGCTGATCAGGGCGTCGTATACGTCGGCCAGAGCCATCAGCCGCGCTGAAATCGGGATCGCCTCGCCGCTCATGCCTTCCGGGTAGCCCTTGCCGTCCCAGCGCTCATGGTGAGAGTAGGCAATCTCTTTTGCGGCGCTGAGAAAAGAACCCTCGGCGCCCATGCGGATTTCCGCCTGACGCAGCGTGTCGCGTCCGATCACGGGGTGCCGCTTCATCACGGCAAATTCTTCCGTGCTCAGTCGGCCGGGCTTGAGCAAAATGCTGTCGGGTATCCCCACCTTGCCAATATCGTGCAATGGAGCGGATTTCCAGATCAGGGTCCATTGCTCGGCGCTGATCGAGTTGATATAGCGCGGCAGCGGTGCCAGTCGTCGGGCCATGACTTCGACATAGCCGCGGGTGCGATGAATGTGGTTGCCGGTTTCGTTGTCGCGTGTCTCGGCAATCGAACCAAGCGCGACGATGGCCAAGTCCTGGTTGAGCTGTAACTCGGTGGAGCGGGCCTGCAATTCCGAAGTTTTCCTCTCGAGTTCGTGGGTGCGCTTTTTGACCAGCGTTTCAAGGTGTGCGTTCTGGTCACGCAACAATTCGCCGGCCTCGCGCAATCTCAAATGTGTTCTGACGCGAGCCAGCAGCGTCGGTGGCACTACCGGCTTGCTGACATAGTCGACGGCGCCCAGTTCGAGGCCGCGCGTAATGTTGTCCACATCGTTATGGCTCGACAGGAATATCACCGGGATCGCCGCCGTCAGCGCGTACTGCTTCAGTTCGGCGCAGACCTCGTAACCATGCATGTCGGGCAGTTTGACGTCGAGCAAAATCAGCTCCGGCAGGGGCTTCAAGCGGGCCAATTCCAGCGCCTTTCGACCCAGGGTGGCGATACGCATCTGATAGTGCGGCCGCAGGCTTTCCTTGACGATACGCAATACGGCCGGATCGTCGTCCACCAGCAGTATCAGCTTTTGCAAGGGTGGCTCTCTATCACTCATGATCATTCCCGCTTCGCGTCAGCACCTGTTCCGCCGCGGCGAAGTCAAATCTTTCGATGTCGATCAGCGCCTGGTGCAAGCGGGGAGCCCATGCCGTATTCTCCAATTCGCGCAGACAGTCTGCCGCAACCGTATCGCTGTCGCTGTTGCCCGTCTTCAGATGAGCGATCAATCGCGTGACGGAATCCGGGGGCATACCTGAAAATCGGGCATCTGGCGGGATTTCAGAATGCACCAGCGGGCTCGGTGCAGGACCGAGCGCATTCCGGATTTCGCTGCACATGGCGGCGGTGGCGCGTTCGAACTCAAGCAGTAGTTCACTTGTTGGTGCCGCCGCTTCTATTGCCATTTCGAGTGCGCCTGCAATACCATGCAGTGCCTTCATGCCGAGCAGGCCCGTGCGTCCCTTCAGACTATGCGCGGTCATGCTGGCCGGCTCCGGCGTGCCAGCTGCCAGTGCATCGCGAATCTGCTTGACGGCGGCCGGCGTTTCCATAGCGAAGTCGTTCAGCCAGTGACGATAGCGCGCCTCGTTGCCCAGCAGCAGAGCCAGTCCGGCCTTGGTGTCGACACCGTTCAGAGCAGGCAAACCGCTGACCTCTGCGGATTCCTGATACGGCTCGGTCTCGGCTATAGCGTCCGTGCGTTGTTTGTCCGGCGGGATCCACTTGGCCAGCACACGGTAGAAGCCGGCCTCGTCGAAGGGCTTGCCGATATGATCATTCATGCCGGCAGCAATGGTTTTTTCCCGTTCGTGAGCCATGGTATGGGCGGTCATGGCGATGATCGGCAAGCTCGCGAATGCCTCCAGTTTGCGAATTATCCGGGTTGCCGTGAGGCCGTCCATGACCGGCATCTGTACATCCATAAGGATCAGGTCGAAGCTTTCCGCGCTGCCGGTGAGGATATCCAGTGCCTGCTGTCCGTTTTCCGCCAGATGTGGGGTGATGCCGGTCACCGCAAGCAGACCTTCGACGACATCGCGATTGAAAGCTTGATCGTCGACCACCAGTACGCGCACATCCTCGTAGCGCAATCTGGCGGTAGCGATATCGCTCACTTCGGCGGCGGGCAGGTCGCCTGCGTTGCCGAGCTTGAGCCAGAGTCTGACCCGGAAGGCGCTGCCGCGGCCCACGTTGCTTGTGACGCTGATGTCGCCGTCCATCAATTCAGTCAGGCGCTTGCAAATCGCCAGACCGAGGCCAGTGCCGCCAAACTTGCGCGTCATCGAGGCGTCGGCCTGTGTGAAAGGTTGGAACAAGCGGTCGATTTCTTCTTCGCGCATGCCGATGCCCGAGTCTTTTACCTCGATGTTCAGGCCGGCGCGCCCCGCTTCGAGAGCGTGCAGGCCGACGCGCAGTTCCACTTGGCCATGTTCGGTGAACTTGACGGCGTTGGACAGCAGGTTGAGCAGGATCTGCTCCAGGCGCAGGCTGTCACCGATCAGTACATCAGGGACCTCGTCGTCGATTTTCTCGATCAGATGCAAGCCCTTCTCCTGTGCCTTGTAACTGATGACCGAACGGCTGCGTCCGATAACCTGTCGCAGGCTGAAGACAACGTGCTCGAGTTCCAGGTGGCCGGCGGCGATCTTGGACAGGTCGAGCAGGTCGTCGATGACCCCAGCCAGGGTTTTGCCTGCGCTGTTGACCTTGTCCAGGTAGTCGCGCTGTCGTGTATCGTTGGCAAAAGGTCGTGCCAGGCTTGAAAAGCCGATCACGGCGGAAAGCGGTGTGCGCAATTCGTGGGTGATGTTGGCGAGGAATTCGTCCTTTGCCTGGTCGGCAATTCTTGCGGCAGCGAGGGCTTCGTTGAGTTCTGCCGTACGTTGCAAGACCAGGTCTTCCAGGTGGGCCTGATGGTCTTCCAACTCCTCTTCGATGCGTTTGCGCTCGGTGACGTCGTCCTTGACTGCCACGAAATGGGTGATTTCTCCATCCTCGTCGAAGATTGGCGAGATCGACGTCTCCTCCCAGATCAGATCGCCATTCTTGCAGCGGTTGCGCAAGCTGCCGCGCCAAATCCTGCCTTGAAGTATGGTGCTCCACAGTTCCTGGTAAGTGCTACCGGGCGTTTCTTCCGACTTTAATATGGCAGGCGTCCTGCCGAGTGCTTCGTCCCGGCTATAGCCGGAAACCCGGCAGAAACTCGGGTTGACATACTCAATCACGCCGTTGCGGTCGGTGATGACGATCGAGGCGGGGCTTTGTTCCACGGCCTGCAGCATTTTGCTGGTCTGCTGCTCGGCAAGTCGCCGCTCGGAAATATCGGCATAAATCCAGATGCTGCCGTCGTTGGGGTGTGCAGGGTCAAGGGCACGCCCGCTCAGCGCGCCCCAGAACAAGCTGCCGTCCTTGTGCTGCAGCAGGACCTCGGTGCTGTAGTTTCGCCCCTCGCAGACGGCAGCGTAGGCGACCCTGCCGATATGCTCGAAAGACTCTTTGGTCTCATACAGCCGTTCCGATGATTCGCCGATCAACTCGCCGCGCTCATATTGAAACAGTTCCTCAAAGCGGCGGTTGCAGGACACGATGCGCCTCTGCTTCAGGTAGACGATGCCAACCAGCGCGTTGTTCAGAATAGTTTCGTTTTCCGCCAGCAGCCGGCGTGTATTCTCCTCTTGATGCTTGCGCTCGGTGATGTCGGTAGCGACTCCACACACGGCATAAATTTCGCCCGAGACATTCCGTACCGGAAACTTGACGGAGTTGTAGGTATGCATGCCGTCATCCTGCGGCACCTGCTCTTCCACTTCAAACGATTGCCCTGACTGGATAACGACTTGATCGTTCTCGACAAACTTGTCGGCAGCGTCCTTCTGAAAAATGTCGTAGTCGGTTTTTCCTTGAATCGCCGTATTGGTGACATGGAACAGCGTTTCGTATTGCCGGTTTACATGCAGGTAGCGCCCGGCGAGGTCCTTGAGGAACATCACGATACCGACGTTATCGGTCATGGCGCGCAGCTTTTCCTCGCTTTGCTGCAGCCCGACTTCAATCTTCTTTTGCTCGGTGATGTCGGTATAGGTGCCGACATAGTGGGTGACGGTCCCATGCGCATTTTTCACCGCTGACATCGTAAGCCAATGGGGATGTATCTCGCCGAACTTGCTGCGATTCCATATCTCGCCCTGCCAGCTTCCCTTGTGCAGCACTTGCGCCCACAGCGCCTCATAAAACCCCACATCGTGCTGCCCCGACTTGACCAGACTGATCTGCCGGCCAACGGCTTCCTGCGTCGTGTAGCCGTGTATTTTGGTAAATGCATGATTGATGCGCAGAATTACCTTATTGGCATCGGTCACCACCATGCCCTGGTGAGACTCGAAAACCGCAGCCGCTATGCGCAGCGCGTCGTCTTCCTTCTTGAGTTCGGTGATGTCGCGCATGGTGCAGGTGTAGAAATGGCCTGAACGGGTTGCCCACAGGGCCACCGAGCGTTCGAGCAGAAATTCGTGGCCGTTTTTGTCTACTCCGGTTAATTCAACAACGCTGCCATCGTGCTTGTCCGGGTCGCCGTCCATCATGCGAAAAAAACCTTCCATTGCGCGCTTGCGGAAGCGCGGCGGAATGATTTGTTCGAGCGATTGACCGATGATCTCGTTTTCGTCAAAGCCGAACATGTGTGTGGCAGCGGTGTTCCAGCCGACAATCCTGCCATCGGCATCGGCTGTCACGATGGCATCGCGCGCCGTCTCGGTAATGGCGCGCAGACGGGCCTCATTTTCCCGCAGGCTCTGTTCCTGGCGTTCGCGCAACGCCAGTCGGCGCAGACGCTCCCGTTGCGACCAGAGCCGGCGCAGGGCCACTCCGCCGGCGAGAACAGCGCCGGCGGCGACGAGCGCGATCCAGGCGGGGAGTTTCCATAGCGGCGCCATGATCTCGTCGTGGTCACGCTTGGCCACAAGTTGCCAGCGGGTGCCGGCGACTGGCGTGTACGCCGCCAATACAGCCCTGCCAAGATAGTCCTTGCCATGTACCGTGCCGGCCCCGCCGGTACGGAGGGCAATGGCAGTAGGCAAGTCGGGTTCGGTCAACGGACGGGTAAATTCCAGCGCGGTATTCTGTGCGATGTGACGGAGCTGGTTGAGGAACATCACCGAGTCGCCTGTGCGTTCCACCAGCAGCATTTCGCTGCTGGGACTGAGTGATGACGCATCCATGATCAGGGACAAGACCGGCGATGCAGACGTCTCTATATGAAGAACCAGCACCGCTACCGGTTGCAAGCCATTGGCCGTGCTGCGCTGCAAGGGCACAACAAAGTTGAACCCTGGCAGATGGTCAAATGTATCGAGATAGAAGCCGCTTTGAACGGTTCTCCCGCTGGAAAAAGCTCCCGGCAGGAGGTTGAGGGTCTGTGCAGAAATCTTGTGAGCCTGACCCGAACGCAGCAGGAGTTTCCCTTGCGGACTTAGCAGAAAGGCGGCGGCATAGCCGTAGCTGTTGCGGATGGCGTCGAGTCGTGCGCGCACTACTGGCAGAGCCGTCGGGTCGCTCGCCATGGCTGCAATGCGCGCGACCAGATCAAGATCGCTCGCCACGACATTGCCGTCGCCGCGTCGCTCGCCCAGCCAGAACTCCACTTGCTGGGCCTTGAGCCGGGCCGTGACCGTGAGGCTGTTGTAGGCATCGCGCTCGATCTGCGGGCGATAAATCGCGATGATCGAGGCGGCGATGACGGGTACCACTAGCGCAACGATCATGATCATCGACACGATCCAGCGTGTCTTGCCGTACTGAGGCTCGTTGTCTGCCACCCCGATCTGATCAGTTGCCGTGTCACCAGCGCCGAGTTTTTCCTTATCCATGAATCAGCTCTTGTTCCAGGTCTGCCGGAGACGCTTTATTGTCGTCCGGCCGCGTGGCGTTGCAGCAGATGTCACTCGGCTGCGTTGGATACGCTACGCGATGGCGGACCATCGCCGGCTTTCGGCAAGGGGAGCGAAGGCAAAACCATTCTCCCGGGCAAGGACCTGAGCGGATCGGGGCGGGGGGGATGGGCAATAGCGTGCCGACAGCGAAGGCGGCGCGCTTTGCGCCCGCAATGGCGGAATGAATTAGGCTCGATATCGGGCCAGGATCGACAACAGAACCAGAAACTCTTTGCACACTTCGCTCCATGCTTCCATCAACGCACCGCAAAAGGCAGTGCGAGTCAAGACGTCATAAGCGAGGCAGTGGTCTGGGCCCCAGCTCAACGTGACACAGAAACCATTTCCAGGTCACGTCTTTCAGCAGGTTTTTATCGTATCACGTTGATGAATTCTCGCAAGATCAAATGCTTGCTGCTGTGCGTTCATTCCGGTCGGACTGCTCGTCGAAAAGACAGTAAGCTGTTTTACGCTCAGGGAGATTTCCCGGATCCGCCGACCGACTGCGCCAATTCTTTCAGTTTGCGATGCCGGCTTTGGCCATGGCCAGAAGTGGTGTCTGCGGTTTCGTTGTCCGGGCTTCATTCATTGCCGCGTTTTTGGGCATCGAATTCCCCCCAATAACGTGGATAGGCAACATGAGGATGCTATTGTTGATCTCCGCTCCATTTGAAGCTTTCCGTCACCAGTTGCCAGCGAGATTCGAGGCTTGCTGGTAGGCTTGGGTTCTGGATCATTGAGAATTTAGCTTGGCGAAAACATCAACATCAGGGCTGAGCAGGTGGATGCGACGCTGGTGGCCAGCCAGGGCTGATCAATGTCCGGACTTGAGGCGCGCGCGGAAGCTGCTGGCGGCCATCGATGCTGGTGGCATTCCCTTGAATCCGGCTCGAATTAACCAGATTGCGCGCAGTTTGGGACTCGAAGTTTCACGGAATGCCGTCATGGAAGAAACCATAAAGCGCATCCGTGAGGCTGTTGCGCGCGGGTCTTGTCAAACGTCCAAACAGGATCAAGTGCGCTAGAGTCGGCAGACAGCGAAACTGATCGAACAAGGAATAATTATGAACATACGAGTAGTCGACACCACCCCCTTCAATGAACAGAAGCCGGGCACCTCAGGCCTGCGCAAGAAAGTCGCCGTATTCCAACGGGCTGCATATCTGGAGAACTTTGTCCAGGCCATTTTCGACAGCATTCTGGACAATGCAGACGTGTCCGAGAGCAGAACGCTGGTGCTGGGCGGTGACGGGCGCTACTACAATCGCGAAGCGATCCAGATCATCCTGCGCATGGCCGCCGCCAACGGATTTGGCAAGGTTTTGGTGGGGCAGGGCGGGATTTTGTCGACTCCAGCCGCCTCCTGCGTGATCCGCAAGTATCAGTGTTTCGGCGGCATCATTCTTTCCGCCAGCCACAATCCCGGCGGACCGGAGGGGGATTTTGGCATCAAGTACAACACCGGCAACGGCGGTCCGGCGCCGGAAGGAATTACCGATGCGATCTTTGCCCGCAGTCGTGCCTTGACGAGCTACCGGTGTATCGACGCACCGGATCTCGATCTTGATCGGATCGGCACTCAATCTCTGGGCGACATGACCGTGGAAGTGATCGACCCGGTGGCCGACCATGCAGAATTGATGGAGTCCCTGTTCGATTTCGCAGCCATTCGCACATTGATCGCCAGCGGCTTCCGGCTTTGCTTCGACGCCATGCATGCGGTCACCGGACCGTATGCCACTGAGATTCTCGAGCGGCGGCTGGGTGCCCCTGCGGGTACGGTTATCAATGGCATACCGCTGCCGGATTTCGGCAACGGACATCCAGATCCCAATCTGACCTACGCCCATCAACTGGTGGACATCATGTATGGCGCCGATGCGAGTGCAACGCCGGATTTTGGCGCGGCCTCCGATGGTGACGGCGATCGCAACATGATTCTCGGCCGGCATTTTTTTGTCAATCCCTCAGACAGTCTGGCCATCATCGCGGCGAATGCCACGTTGGCGCCGGGCTATGTCGACAGTCTTGCCGGCATAGCGCGTTCGATGCCGACCAGTGCTGCAGCCGATCGGGTGGCCGACAAGCTGGGCATTCCCTGTTATGAGACACCGACGGGTTGGAAGTTTTTTGGCAACCTGATGGATGCCGGCAAGGTCACGCTCTGCGGCGAAGAAAGCTTTGGTACCGGGTCCAGCCACGTGCGGGAAAAAGACGGCCTCTGGGCGGTTTTGTTCTGGCTCAATATTCTGGCCAAGCGACGTCTTTCGGTTGAAGAGATCGTTCGTCGCCACTGGGCGGAATATGGCCGCAATGTGTATTCGCGACACGATTACGAATCCTTGCCAACCGATGTGGCAAACGACTTGATGGCGCATTTGAAAAGCCGCTTTGCCGAACTGCCTGGCAAGCGCCTTGGCGACTACACGGTGAAGTTCTGTGACGATTTCAGCTATACCGATCCAGTCGACGGCAGTCTCGCGACCGGGCAGGGCCTGCGCTTCGGTTTCGAGGACGGATCGCGCATCGTGTTTCGACTGTCGGGTACGGGAACCGAAGGCGCGACATTGCGAATCTATCTGGAGGCTTTTGAGGCCGATGCGACCCGACATGGGATGGATGCGCAGCTTGCCTTGCAGCCGCTGATCGACATCGCGCACGATCTGTCGCAGTTGCAGCAGCGTACGGGACGCGTGTCGCCGACAGTGATTACCTAGTGCTCCGTCATCGAGAAATTGATGGGAAGTCAAATGATCACCACGGAGAGCGCGGAGCTCACAGAGATAGGCGCACCGGTCGTCGCGCTTGATTCCTTCGTGTTGCCCATGGGCAACATTCAGAGTTCATTCGTCGCTGTCCGGGAGACGCGAAACACAGCCTGCCCGACAGCCGGGGCGGGAAAGAGGTGGGTTCCCGGCTATGATCGCGCCAGCCGAAATGGCCTATCACCTGGAATCAATCCATGACCTACCCGACCATCCTCAGCGCTTCCCTGTTTCTGCTCATCGTCTTCGGCGTCGAGCGGATCTGCAGGCGATGGGGAATACCTTCTGTCATCGTGCTGGTGGCAAGCGGCCTGATTGCACGTCCGTTGCTCGACTCGATAGGTGTGCAACTCAATTGGGCGGGCACACTGGTACCCATCGTCGGCACCATTGGACTGGTCTTGATCGTGCTGGAGGGGGCGCTGGATATCGAACTTCGGCGCGAGCGTATTCGACTCATTAGTGCCACGTTTTTTCTCGCCACCGCGGGTTTTGTGATTTGCGTGCTGGTGTTTGCCCTTGCGGCCAGGATGGCACTGGACATCAGCCCGGTGCAGGCCGTACTGCTGGCCACACCATTCGCCGTGATCAGCAGCGCCGTCGCCATCCCCAGCACAAATTTTCTGACAGCCCAAGGACGCGAGTTCGTCGTCTATGAAACATCCATGTCGGACATCATCGGCGTGCTGGTATTTTTTTCCCTGCTGGGTTCGGATGGCAGCGTCAAGGGCGCGATACTGAAGTTGTTGGGAGGGGGCGTCCTGTCCCTCCTGCTGTCACTGCTCTGCGCGACAGTATTGATGCTGCTGTTGCTGCGAGTGGAAGGGCACATTCGTTTCGTTCCGCTGCTGGCAGGTCTGTTCGCGCTTTACTCGACCGGCCAGCTGTTTCATCTGTCCCCGCTCATCATGGTGCTTTTTTTCGGTCTGTTGCTCAACAAACCGTCGCTGGTTACGCGTTTTCGTCCCTTCCAGAATTGGATCGACTCGGATTACGACGCGACGCTCTCCGAATTCAAGACGCTGGTGGTAGAGCTGACCTTTGTTGTGCGGGGATTTTTCTTCGTGCTGCTGGGCTACTGGACCGACCTGTCCGACCTTGCTTCACCCTGGACCTGGCTCTCCGCAGCTCTGGTTTTGACAGTCATCTTTGGCAGTCGCTTTGCGCTGCTGCGTTTCATCGTCAGTCCGGAATTAGCCAAGCCGCTGGTATGGATTGCGCCTCGCGGTCTGATCACGGTGCTGTTGTATCTCACCGTACGCGATACCTATGCACTGCCCAGCTATCTCAACGGCGCGGTAATTCTGGTAGTTCTGGTGTCCTCTGCAATGATACTGGTTGCCGGATTGGCAGCCCGCCGCCAAAATTCGGCACCCGGGGACAAGTTGGAATCATCCCTTTCCGGGGTGCCGTCCGAGCCGCGGAATCCGTAAATTTGCCTAGCGTGTCGGAGTTTTGTTTGGCATGCCCAGACTCAGAAAGCGTTCAGCCAGCGTGCGGTAGAGAGGGCGTGGGCAAACCAGTCGGGAAACCGCGCTTGCGATCAATGCGGTGGCCATCAGTGGCAGTACCATGTCGTGGTTGTCTGTCATTTCGATGACGATGACAAAGGCCGTGATCGGCGCTTGTACCACGCCTGAAAAATAGCCAACCATAGCCAGCAGTACTACGGCCCCGGTGGGCGCGTAGGGCATTAATTCGGAGAGGTTAAGTCCGAATCCGGCACCGACGGCCAGCGAGGGAGCGAAGATGCCTCCGGGAATACCGCTGGCGTATGAAACCAGCGTCGCGAGAAACTTGAGAATGCCGTATTCCGCCGGCAATTGCTGACTGCCTTCAAGAATGAACTTGGCTTCGTCATACCCTGTGCCGTAGGTGGTGCTGCTCGATGCCAGGCCAATCAACGCGAGAATCAGGCCGCACGCGGCAGCAAAGGCCACGGGTCTTGAACGGGCAAAAAGTCCGGCACGGCCTGGTAATCCGCGTGACATGGCAATCAGCAGGCGCGAGAACAATCCACCCAGCAAACCGCCAGCCCCACCGCACATGACGACGGCGATCCATGCCTGGTCAAGCGGGAGGGACGCGGAGGTATAGCCGAAGTACGGATAGTTGCCGAGAATCGCCATCGAGGAAATACCCGCCAGAATCACGCTGGTGAGAATGGTACCGCTGGTGCGGTGTTCAAACGACCGGCTCATTTCTTCAATGGCGAAGACAACCCCGGCCAACGGCGTGTTGAAGGCCGCAGCAACTCCTGCAGCCCCGCCGGCAAGAATGAGCCCCTTTTCGGTTTGCATGCGCGAAAAAGGCACCAGGCGACCGAGCGAGTGCATGATGGCTGCACCAATTTGTACTGTCGGGCCTTCGCGGCCGATAGAGGCGCCGCTGAACAGTCCCAGAAGGGTGAGCATGATCTTGCCAAAAGCAATGCGAAGAGACAAAACACGGCTTCGCGTCTCTTCGCTTTCGAGCGCGGCAATGGTTTGTGGAATGCCGCTGCCCTGTGACCCCTGGAAAAACTTCTGCGTGATCCATGCCACCATACCGAGTCCCAGCGGCGTGATCAGGAACGGCAGGTAAGGGGAAAATTCAAGCAGTTGGTGATGATAGTGGTTGGCCTTTTCCGCCCCGAAGGCGAACAACACTGCGATCGCACCAACACCAATCGAGCCGCCCCAGAACACCAGACCTCGTGCCCACAATCGTTTGGAGAACAGCCGGTGTCGAAAGCGCCTTACCGAGTGGTTTTGTTGCAAGGCTTTGGTGATCTGTTCCGGCTGCATTGTGAGTCAATCCAATCAGTAAATATTCTGTCAAATCCCGATTTCGGGGTGTCCTGGGCACATCGGAATTCTGCACCTTTGCGACAGAATTTGCTGGAGCCTCCTGGTTTGCGTCAGGCCGCTGTCCGAAAATGCTGCACGTGTCTTTGCTCGACCCTGGTACCGTATCCCGTTTCGCTTCATGGTCCAGTATCGGTCTCCGAGGCAAGCAGAGCCACCGGAAAACAGGTCAGCAAGGCGCCCATTTCCAGCTTTCGGGCCATCGAATGACGTTCACCCGTGAGCACGTTGCGCCAATCGGTGCGAGTCAGTTCATCCGGCAGTTCGACGTGGGTGTCGCGCCAGATTTCCGCTTCCAGGGGTGGGACACTTCGATCACCCATCAGACGTGCAGTCAGTCTCGGCACGACGACTATCAGCCGGCGATCACCGCTGCATCGCGCGAACGCGCAGACGTGGGTCGCATGTTTGCCCGAGATATTCAGGGGAAGATAACTGCCCTCGCGAAAGACTTCAGGCCATCTCTGACGCAGGCACAGGCTTTGCCAGAGCGTATAGAGCTTGATTCGGCCGTCGGTCATATCGGCGACCAATGGCTGCAGGCGTTGCGGCCATTGATCTGCAGGCGCATCGATCAGCGCCTTCACTTCATGCAGCAGTTGGTGCCGGTGAGCAAAATCCACCGGTCGGCGGTTGTCCGGATCGACCAGATTGAATTGCCACAGCTCGCAGCCTTGATAGATATCCGGGACGCCCGGAGAGGCAAGCTTGATCAGGGTCTGTGAAAGACTGTTGATCAGGCCGTGACGAGCAATGGGTTGCGCGATGGGTATGAAGTCGGCAAGGAACAGGTTGTTTTCGCCGGGAGCCAGCAGTGCCTGAACAAAGCCACTCATCGCGGCTTCGTACTCGGTATTGACCTTGACCCAGCTACTGTGTTCCTTGGCCTCGCGCAGCGCCTTGATCATGTAGGCATCGATCCGTGAGCGGTAGTCGGCGAGGGCAGCCTCGTCAGGAATTTCCAGCGGCCAGGTGCCGATCAGGGTCTGGTAGAGCAGGTATTCGTCGTTGCGCGAGGGCGCCTCGATGCCATCGATCAGGCGTTTGCGGCCACGGTTGAAACGGTTCCAGCGCTTCAACATGAGTTTCCATGCAGCAGGCATTTCCGACAAAATGTTGAT
The DNA here is from genome assembly GCA_021738105.1 of Sulfuritalea sp. Next base: position 1,150 of record JAIPCS010000037.1, on the reverse strand, counting down.
CCGCGCACGCACATCCTCGGAGCGCTTGCTGTCATGAGTGGATGTGGCCAGCAAATTGTGTGGCCAGCGAGCGGCTCTCGCGCGCGTGGCGGAGTGAAAGGCGGCGACCGATATGCCAAAGCGGCGCGGCTCACCGCCGACATCGTTGAGCGAGGTCAGGCGGTGATAGCGGTAAAACGCCGTGTCTTCGACGCCCTTGGCCATGACCGGCGAAGAGAATTGCTGGAACTTCATGGCGAAGGCTTGTATCCGCTCACGAAAGGAAGCGCTGCGACCGCGGGCGATATCCGTGGTCAGCACATCGTAAAGAAAATCATGAATACCGGTATCGGCGGTCGGACTGTGTTTCTTTGCTACGGCCACCGCCCAGGTAATATGGCGGCGATCGTCTGCGGATAGTTGTCCCTGGGCGACATAGCTGCGATAGACCGGAAAGCTGGCCACCACATCCACCAGGGCATCGCGCAAGCCGTTGAGGGTGTAGTCGCAGGTACTGCGGCTTGCGGCCGCGATGCGCGCGAGACGGGTGGCGAGCACGTTGAGCTCGCTCGACAGGGCGGTGAGCATGATGAGCTTCTTGGCGTCATGGGCAATCGTCTCGAAGTCGTTGTGGATGCCGGTGAAGTCGTTGTACACACGTGTCATGCGCCGTTCGGCGGTTCCATCGATAAACAGGTTGTTGACCAGATTGGCGAATCGATAGCCGGTGGCGCCGTGTATCGGCCAGTCGTTGGGCAGGCGCTCGTGATCGGCGAGGATCTTTTCTATCACCAGATAGAGCGGCAGCGGATCTTCCGGCGCAGGTAGCTTGCCACCGAAGGCCGCTTGCAGGCGCTGGAAGTAGCGACCCGGATCATAGAGTCCGTCCGGATGGTCGATACGCAGTCCCTCGACCTTGCCCTGTGCCAGCAGGTCAAGCACGAAGCGGTGGGTCGCCTCGAACACCGCCGGTTCATCCATGCGCAGTGCGGCAAGCTCGTTGATGTCGAAGAAGCGCCGGTAGTTGATCTCGTCCGAGGCGACTCGCCAGTAGGCGAGGCGATAGCCCTGGAGCTTGATCAGATCGTGCAGCAGATCGAAGCTGGTGGCGTCGGCGGGACGGCCATTGAATTCCACCAGATTGTCAGCAATGTGGCGACCGATGTCGGCA
>JAIPCS010000036.1 GCA_021738105.1 Sulfuritalea sp. | reverse complement strand
GGCCCTTGATCCATGTGTCGAGTGTCATCGGCACTCCGTGGTCTGCCGCGAGATGACCGAGACACTGACCAATCGCGCGTTGCGGATGCGTGAAGGCACGCAGGTAACCGAAGCGCCGCGCATATCCGTTGCTGATGTGCAGCGGATTGAAGTCGCCGGAGAGGCGGCCGTAGCGCCAGCGACCCTGTTCCGGCATGCGCCACTCGGCGGCGACTGTGCCGCTCACGTCGGGGCTGGGGCTGGAGTCGGATTGTGCGGGGCCGAAACGTCCGCGTGCGTAAAAGGTATTCACGGCTTCCCAGACAGGTCGGTCGCGCGACTCGGCGCTGACCTGCAGGTCCATCTCCACGCCTTTTTCCATCACGCGCCGTTCGCCCGTGCACACTGTGAGCTTCAGCGCCGCGTCCGGCGCAATCGGTTCATGCTGCACCAGACGATTGCGGATCTGAAGAATATTCCAGACCGGAAATGGAAATACCGGATGGCTCAGCACCGCCATCTGCATGGGAAAACTCAACGTGTGCGGATAAAGAATCGACACATGCTCGCCTTCCGGCAGACCGGACAAACGCAGGAAGTCAGCGATATCGCGCGGCGTGGATCGTGTTGCGGACCAGCGTGCCTGAATGTCGGGCAATGGCACGTTGGATGGTGCGCGGCGCGCCGGGCCAAAGGCATTTCGCACGAAAGACAGTGCGGACGGCTTGGCGCGGTACTCGAGCCGGATGGGTGCGTGCATGGCGCGTCGGTCTAGAGCGTCTCGACCAGGACGGCACCGCCCTGTCCGCCACCGATGCAGATCGTGGCGATACCGCGTTTGGCCTGGTTGCGCCGCAGGATATGCAACAGATGCAGCACGATGCGCGCACCGGAAGCTCCGACCGGGTGACCCAGCGCAATCGCTCCGCCGTCTACATTCAGCCGGGTCGTATCCAGTGTGCCGAGTGCGCCGTCCAGTCCCAGTTGTTCGCGGCAATAGCCGTCATCGCTCCAGGCTTTCAGGCAGCCCTGTACCTGCGCGGCAAACGCCTCGTTGATTTCCCAGGCGTCGAGATCATTCAAACCCAGGCCATGACGTTGCAGAATCGGTGTGGCCGCATGCACCGGACCGAGACCCATTTGCGCGGGATCGAGTCCGCCCCACTGGGTATCGGTGATTTTTCCGATCGGCTCCAGCTTGTATTTTTCGACGGCCTCGGCGGAAGCCAGCAGCAGCCAGGCCGCGCCATCGGTGATCTGCGAGCTGTTGCCCGGTGTGATCTTGCCGTAAGTGCGATCGAAGAAGGGTTTCAGCTTCGCCAGATTTTCCACACTCGAATCGTGGCGTACGCCGTCGTCTTCGGCGTACACCTTACCGCTGGTATCGATCAGCGGCACGATCTCGCCAAAGCGCCTGCCTTCCTGTGCGGCAGCCACTTTCTTGTGGCTGTCTACGGAAAATGCATCCATCTCCCGACGCGAAATGCCGAACTTCCAGGCCAGATTTTCCGCTGTCTGGCCCATCATCAGGTTGACCACCGGATCCGTCAGTCCCTTGACAATGCCGATCACCGGGCTGAGCAGCATGCCCAGGCGCAATTTGGCGAACATGCCCAGCTTCTGGCCCAGGCTTCTCGCCTGTGCCATTTTCGAAAACCACAGCACCATCCGGTCGGAATACAGCAGTGGCGTGCGCGACAGCGCGTCGACGCCACCGGCCATCACCAGTTGTGCGCGCCCGTTCTGGATGTTGGCAATCGCCGAATCGATCGCCTGCATGCCCGAGGCGCAATTGCGCATCACCGTCCATCCCGGCACCTTGTTGCCGCAGCCCAGACGCAGCGCGATCACCCGGCCGATGTTGACCTCGTCGACGCTCGGGCCGGCACAGCCGACGATCACCTCGTCAAGCTGGTCAGGTGCGAAGGGCTGGCGCGCGAGCAGGGCGCGACCGGAAATGGTGGCGAGGTCGGAGGCCGAAAACGGCCCCGGCACATTGCGCGATTTGAGGAAGGGCGAGCGGGCGCCATCGACGATATACACCGGAGCAAAAGTCGCCATGTTTATGCCGCCTTCCGCAAAGGATCGAGGGTGCCCGCCGATTCGACGGAAAAGTCCTGCGGGAAATCGTCGACCGCAACGACCTTGTCGCGCAACAGGGCGCAGCGCGTCAGCAAGGCCAGTTCCTCGGTCGAGATGATGCCCGCTTCGTGCGCATGAGCCGCCATGGTCGCCGTGTCGCCAGCGCCGACTTTTCCGGCTTTCTGTGCGGCACGTATGCGGGCCTCGATCGGCTCGACGGCAATCGTCGCTTCCAGCGCCAGCTCCACCACGCCGACCGCGTCGTCCATCGCCAGGTCGGGATCGCCCGGCAGGTACATTCCTGACGTCAGCCGGTCACGCGTCGCCGAAGGTGCAATCAGCTTGCGTGCCACTTCGTGGCCGAGCCGGTCGGAAGGCACCTCGTAGGGGCGACCCAAGGGAAAGATGCACCAGTGCAGCAGAGCGGCGATGACGCGGTTCGGGTAGTTGGAGATCACGCCCTCGAAGGCATTCTGCATCTTGAACATGGCATCCCAGATGGCCCAGTGCATCAGCGGCGCATCGTCGGCCTGTGCGCCCTCGGCTTCATAGCGCTTGAGCGTGGCCGAACACAGGTACATCAGGGAAAGGATGTCACCCAGACGCGCCGAGAGTTTTTCCTTGCGCTTGAGATCGCCGCCCATGACCACCATCGAGACGTCGGACAGGAAGGCAAAGGCGGCTGAAAAGCGCGTCAGTTGCTGATAGTAGCGACGGGTTTCGGGCGCCACGCCGGCGGGCACCGCGCCAAAGTGGGAGCCGGTGATGCCCTTGCTCCAGGCGCTGAAGCCGCGCGTCCAGGCAAACCACACGTGTTTGGCCAGCGCTGAGTCGAAGTCGTGCAGGCCCTTGGCCGTGTCGGTTTCGCGCGCCGCTTCCATTTCCTTCAGCACGTAGGGATGACAGCGAATCGCGCCCTGGCCGAAGATGATCAGGCTGCGCGTCAGGATGTTGGCGCCCTCGACCGTGATGGCGACAGGTATCTGCTGGTAGGCGCGGCCCATGAAGTTGTTCGGCCCGAGACAGATGCCTTTGCCGCCGAGAATGTCCATGGCGTCATTCACTACCTGGCGGGTACGCTCGGTGACGTGATATTTGACGATGGCAGAAACCACCGAAGGCTTTTCGCCCAGATCGATGGCGCCGGCGGTCAAGGTGCGCGCCGCATCCATCATGTAGGTGTTGCCGCCCATGCGCGCCAGCGGCTCCTCGATGCCCTCGAATTTTCCGATGGCGGTCTTGAACTGGCTGCGCACGCGCGCATAGCCGCCGGTAGCGCGCACCGCCAGCTTGGACATTCCGGTGTTCGACGACGGCAGCGAGATCGAGCGGCCTGCCGCCAGACACTCCATCAGCATGCGCCAGCCCTGTCCGGCCATGTCCGGCCCGCCGATGATCCAGTCCAGCGGCATGAAGACATCGGTGCCCGAGTTCGGCCCGTTCTGGAATACGGCGTTGAGCGGGAAGTGTCGGCGCCCGATATTGACGCCGGGGTGATGCGCCGGCACCAGCGCGCAGGTGATGCCGATATCATCGACATCGCCGAGCAGATGCTCGGGATCGCGCATGCGGAAGGCCAGGCCCAGCAGCGTGCAGATCGGCCCCAGCGTGATGTAGCGTTTGTCCCAGGTGACGCGCATGCCAATCACTTCGCGGCCCTGCCACATGCCCTTGCAGACGATGCCCAGATCGGGAATTGACGCCGCATCGGAACCGGCATTCGGGTTGGTCAGCGCAAACGCGGGAATCTCCAGGCCTTTGGCCAGGCGCGGCAGGTAGTGGTTCTTTTGCTCTTCGGTGCCGTAATGCAGCAGCAGTTCGGCCGGGCCGAGCGAGTTGGGCACCATCACCGATACCGCCGCCGCCGAGCAGCGCGAGGACAATTTTTGCACCACCGCAGAATGGGCGTAGGCGGAAAATTCCAGGCCGCCATAGCGCTTCGGAATGATCATGCCGAGGAAGCCTTTTTCCTTGACATAGGCCCAGACCTCGGGTGGCAGGTCATTGTGAATCTGCGTGGTGTCCCAGTCCTTCGACATGGCGCAAAGCTGCTCGCATTCATTGTCGAGAAACGACTGCTCCACCGCCGACAGCTTTGGCTGCGGGTAGTCGAGCAGCGTTTTCCAGTTCGGCCGGCCGGAAAACAGTTCACCCTCCCACCACACCGTGCCGGCTTCGAGCGCTTCCCTTTCGGTCTGCGACATGGCCGGCAGCAGTTGCTTGTAGAGTTTGAATACCGGGCCGGTCAGCACCGCGCGGCGCAGGGGCGGCAGCACGAGCACGGCGGCGAGTGCGGCGGCAAGCATGAGGAACCAGAACATGGCGTTCTCCTTTGTTCAGTGATCGATCAGGCCGCGCGCCTGGCGCGGGGTTTGCGGATCGTCCTGGATTGGATATCGGGTAAGGGTGCCCGCAGGCCGCCGATGAGAAAGCTCATCAGTCGGGTGTAAAGCGCCTCGGGATCGGAGTCGTCGATCGGGCCCAGCATCTGGAGCGCTTCGGCGCCGGATATGGCGTAGGACAAGGCGCCCATCATGAAATGAAAGCGCCAGAGAAATTCCTCCTGCGGCACATCGGGCAAGGCCTTGAAGAAGGCCGTGTTGTAACGCGCAATCACTTCGGCATACTCCTCGGCGAGAAAGCGTCGCACGAATTCCGACGGTTCGGTATACGTTCGACCCAGGAGGCGCATGAAGGTTTTGCCGTCGGGACTGGAGGTCGCCAGCCGGATCGCCACGCCAAAGAAGGACTCGACAATCTGTCGCGGCTTCAGCGGTGCGCCCTTGGCTTCGGCTTCAAGCACGTCGAGCGCGGCAATCCGCTGTTCGTTCAACCAGGTCAGGCGGCGCCGGAACACCGCCTCGATCAGGGCCTCTTTCGAGCCGAAGTGATAATTCACCGCAGCGAGATTGGCGCGCGCGTTGGCGGTGATCATGCGCATGGTGGTGGCATCGAGTCCGTGTTCGACGAACAGGCTTTCAGCAGCGTCAAGAATGCGGGAGCGGGTATCGATTTCCATGGGCAAGCCGGCCTTTGATAAACATCAGTTTCAAACGAATGTTTGAATCCTGACATTTGAAGGCGACTGAAGTCAAGGAGGACACCCTCTAATTTCACGTTGCGACGCAACAATTCACCGATGCCGCCAGTGGCGGCCGATACAATCAGGCGACCTCCCGCATCTTCATTGCCCTCCGCCGCAAAACCCGCCATGCACCCGAAACCCGCGCCGAATTATCTGTCTGGCTACCCGGCCGAGTGGGCGGCGGAGCTGCGGCGGCTGATCGAAAGCGGAGCCCTGGCCGAGCGCTTGCTGAAAAAATATCCGCAGACGCACGCGGTGCGCACCGACAGTGCGCTGCACGGCTACGTGCAGGAACTCAAGGCCCGGTATTTGCGCAACGCCGGACAACTGAGCAAGGTGCTGTTCGACAGCAAGCTGCATGTCCTGCGCCAGGCGCTGGGCACGCACACCAGCATCTCGCGGGTGCAGGGGCACAAGCTCAAATCCAAACGCGAGATCCGGATCGCTGCGGTGTTCAAGGAGATGCCACCCGAGTTCCTGCGCATGATCGTCGTCCATGAACTCGCCCATATCCGGGAAGCCGCGCACGACAAAGCCTTCTATCAGTTATGCCGGCACATGGAGCCCGACTATCACCAGCTCGAATTCGACCTGCGGGCCTACCTGAGTTATCTGGATGCCACCGGGCGGCCGCTGTGGTCGGCCGCCGTGCAGACGTGACTCAAGTCCTGGAGCGGCTCCCGCCATGGGGCGTGCGCCACGGCCCTGGTCGCTTGCTCCTGTCCACGGCAGGTTTGGGTTTGGGCACCAGCAGGTTGCGGCCCGGACTTTTGAGAAAGGCCCGGTGGGCCAGAATTGCGGCACTGATCTGCTCCGTCGCCAGCTCGATGGCCGTGCCCTCATCCTTCGGCGCGTAGTCGGCCAGCGCCTGCTTGGGGCCAAGCAGGCGTTCCGCCGGCTCGGCCTTGCGCTTGTGCGAGATGCCGGCCATGAACTCCCGCCCGCCGCGCGTCAGCGTAAAGCCGCCAGTCTCCTCGGCGATCAGGTCCTGCGTCGACAGCCGCAGAAAGGCCGCCGCCAGATCGACATCCAGCGGAATCGAACCCTGAAGCAGGTCCGCCGCCGCCATGATCCCGGCAAGCTCCGCCGGTCGTCTTTTGGAAGAAACCGCCGTCGCCAGCAGAAGGAGTACATCCACATCGTGGATCGGGTGCATGGGATGACCTTTGTGTGTAGTGAACCGGAGTCGAGCGACGTCCGGTGAGGGCGAGAGTGTACTGGTTTGTGCGGCAAAGCCCCGGGACGCTGTTAGCGGGTAATCCGAATCGTGGTGCGTCAACCGTAAAGGTCGCAGGCCATTGCCGTAGTGCCAGCGCCGACTTTTGCAGTTTGTTGCCTCACTCCAGGATTCAGAGGCGGCCGTTCATCGCCCGCAGCGGCAGGCCGATCAATCCTTTGAGTCAAAAAACCGGATTGAATTGCGCCCGGCTTCTTTGGCAAGATACATGGCCGTATCCGCCCACTTGAGGATGTCATCCTGGCTGACCTGGTTATCGACAAACAAGGCCACGCCTATGCTGGCCGAACAATGATGTTCAACGATGGTTTCTTCTTTCTCTTCGAACGTGATCTTCAGCCGGTAGATTGCCGATAGCGTTCGACGAATTTTCTCTGCCACAATTTCGGCCTTGGATGTCGATTCGGCCTTGTCCGGTTTCAACTCGCCGAGCATCACCACAAACTCGTCGCCACCGAAGCGCGCTACCGTATCCATCTCTCGCACACAACTTTTCAGTCGGTTTGCCACCTCGATCAGCAGCAAATCGCCGACAACATGCCCGTGTGTGTCATTCAGCGGCTTGAAATTATCCAGATCAAGAAACATCAACGCCCCGTAGCAACCACTTCGCTTGCTGGCCGCCATGGTTTGGCTCAGGCGGTCATTGAGCAGGCGGCGATTGGGCAGGCTGGTGAGCGTGTCATAGAACGCCAATTGCCGCACCTGGTCTTGCATCTGCCTGCGCTCGGTGACTTCTCTCGTAATGCCGTGGTAACCGGTAATCGTACCGTGGGCATCTCGCTCGGGTCTGGAGCGAACTTCACCCCATATCAGGCTGCCGTCCTTGCAGCGATGCTGTACTTCAAAAGTAAGAAAACCTGCCTCGGCTTCATTTTGTTCAGCCGCGTGCCCTTGCTGCATTATTTCCGTGACGTGTGCCGCCCCCTCTTCGGTGAACATCTCAAAAACTTGTTGACCAAGTACCTCTTCAGCCCGGTAACCGCGTAAGCGCTCGTCAGCCGGGCTGATGTAAGTGAAACGAAGATTGCGGTCTGTCTTCCAGACCACGTCGGCTGCATCCTCTGTCAACAGGCGATAGAGCGCCTCACTGCTGCGAATCTTCTCCGCGGCGAGACTGCGTTCGATGGCTATGCTGGCCAGGCGGGCAGATTGCTCCATGATGGAAAAGTCATATCGCTCGGGCGCGCGTGCTTCACGATGATAGATAGCCAGTGTGCCCAGCACCTGACCGGATGAAGATTGGACAGGCTGCGACCAGCACGCACCCAATCCGACATTCGCCGCAAGTTCTTTGTAGGATTCCCAATAGGGATGCATCGCTATGTCGCTAACGACAACGCGTTCCCCCGTAAAAGCGGCGGTTCCGCAGCAACCGGCACCCATGCCGATTTCCATGCCGGCGATTGCTGCTTTGTAGCCGTCGGGCAGGCTGGGTGCCGAAACAATGTCGAGACGCCGGCCCTCGCCATCCAGCAGCGAGATGCTGCAAAGCATTGCCGGATTGAGTTGCTCCACCCCCCGCGCAATGGCTTCAAGAATGACAGGCAGCGTTGCGCCTCCCGCCAGCAGTTCCAGGGTATGGCTGCGAAATTGCTCGTACCGTCCCACCTGTTTGCGTTCGGTGATGTCGGTGTAGGTCGTGATGAAACCCGGCACGTTGCCGTCCATTTGCATCGCCCGGCCCTCAACCTCGAGAGTCTGTCCCTGAGGCCGGGTTCGCTCCAGGCGATGGGGTTCAAAACGCCTGGCAAGATCGACCACCTGCCGTACTTTCTCTTCGGGATTCACGTCGCCGTATTCACCCTGCTCGGCGTTGTAACGGATGATATCCTCGAGTCGGACACCGGGCCGTATCAGATCCGGCGGCAATCCAAGTACGTCTATGAAACGTTGATTCCACAGCACCAGATCGAGATTTTCATCAATTACCGTGACCCCTTGCGGCAGGGTGTTCAGCACGGTGTCCAAATACGTGGCGTAGCGCTTTGCTTCCTGTTCAGCGCGCTTTCTTTCGGTAATGTCGGTATAGATGGTGACGAAACCGCCGCTGCCGGGAAGGGGAGCACCGCGAATCTCAAGCACCGTTCCGTTGGGCCGGGTGCGCTCAAAGACGTGCGCCTGCATGCTGCGAGCACGCTCCAAAACCTGTTGCGCCAGATCTTCCTGATCGCCGGGGCCATAGTCGCCACGGCGGGCATTGAAAATCGCCAAGTCGCGCATTGACGGCAACCCGTCCTCGAACATCGAAGCAGGAAATTCAAGCAGTCGCTTGAACTGTTCATTGCAGGCGATCATCTGCAGATCAGGATCGAACAGAGTCACCCCGCTTGGCAGGAAGTCAATGATGGTCTGCAGCACGTCAGCGTGTTCGGGTCGTGTTTTGTCTGCAAGCGCGTCCAGCATGTGGCCTTCCTTATCAAATCGGGCATTGCGGTGGCCGACATGATGAACCTGTTCCTTCCTGATCACAACCGGGAACAGTGCACTATAAAAATGCTCGCGTCACTGTGACCGGTTTGAGATAACGCGTCTATGGCTACACCTGAGCTGTCGGTAAAAGATAAGGAACCGGATTGGCTTGTCTGATGGGCACTGAGACGATATCCTATCGTCTCAGTGCCCGACGCAAAGCGTCGGGCACGAAAACTCGGCGCTGGTGATACGGCGGTTCATCGGCCACTACGGACCTTGGGTGTCCGGCTAAACTCGGTCAACAATCCATCGGTTACCTGTCGCTCAGATCAGCAGCAAATTGCACTCACCTGACGCTTCTTTGGGTGATACCGATAGCGATTCCGCAATGCGTTTTACTTCTTCGCGTTCACGGTCGTCCTTGACGCCATCGGCAAAGGCGGCGTGCAGGCATAGGGCGAGAATGGCGCGTTGTTGGTTGAGCGTCATGTGACTATTCTGGGGAAGTTCAGAAGCGGAGACGGTTGCCAGCGAGGGCAGACTTACCTGACCCGATCAAGTGCCTGATCATCCATTGAACGTGGATCATCTATCGGCTCCAGATGGGAAGTGATATGGCAGTTGGGGATCGCAGTCCTCAGGTCATGCTCAATTCGCTCAATCCAGTCATGGGCCTCCTGAACTGACCATTTTCCCGGCACTAGCGCATGGAAACTGATGAACGACCGTCGTCCAGCCTGTCGTGTCCGCAAGGCGTGATAGGCGATGCCCTGTTCAACGTAGCGATCGAAGACTTCGGCAATGAGGCGCTCTTGCTCTGGCGGCAATGCAGCGTCCATAAGCCCGGAAGCTGAGCGATGCATCAACTGCCATCCCGTCCAGACAATGTTCGCCGCGACCAGCAAAGCTATCGTTGGATCCAGCCAGTTCCAGCCTGACATTGAGACCAGTCCCACCCCGAGGATGACACCAGCGGAAGTCCAGACATCGGTCATCAGATGGCGGGCATCAGCTTCCAGCGTAATGGACTGATGCTCCCTGCCGGCCCTCAATAACAAGCGTGCAACAAGCAGATTTATGACAGAGGCAGCCACTGAAACCATCAATCCAATACCGACAGCCTCGATCGGATGGGGATTTAAGAATCGTTCGATTGCCGTATAAGCAATGCTAACGGCTGCCAGGACGATCAGGAAACCCTCGAAGGCACTGGAGAAATACTCGGCCTTACCGTGTCCGTGCGGGTGATCCTCGTCGGCAGGTTGTTCCGCCAGCCAGAGCATCCACAGCGCCACGAGTGCGCCCGCGAGATTGACAAAGGACTCGATCGCATCCGAAAGCAGGCCGACCGAGCCCGTGAGCTTCCATGCCACCCCCTTGAGCAGGATGGTTGCAATTGCAGCGCCAATGGAAATCCATGCATAGCGTTGCAGACTGGGTACGCCCGAGTCAGTCATCATCATGTTTCCTGCCGTGCTTCCCTTTTCCCTCACGCTCCCTTCCTGGCATTCGGATATCGTGTTCGTCAGCATTCTTGTGACACTCGGCACAGTTATCGAAATCACGGATGCCTTCCTCGATATGCTCACGCCGGATTTTCTGCTGTGTGTGCTCATGGCAACCGTAGCACGTATAGCGGCTGTAATCGTTGCGGACATGGCAGGTCGCGCACTGAACGTTGTGGTCGCGATCCAGTTCGAAATACTTTGCGTGATCGAAGGTGGCAGGAGTCCATTTGTCCTGGCTGTGGCATTGACTGCAATTGCCCGTGATCTGCTGGTGCAGGCTGTCCTTGGGTGACTTGTGGCAGCCTTGGCATTCGTCGCGGGTCGCCTTTTCCAACAAGCTATGATTGAACTGCCCGGTCGGACGGAAGCGTTTCACACCGGCATGGTCGCTATGGCAGGCGATACAGTCCGAACTGATGAGTTTTTGGTGGAACGGTGTCGAAGTCAGGGGTTTCTGGACTGGCAGACCTGTAGTGGTGAGCTTCCCTATTTCCTCAGGCTTATGACAGCTGACGCAGCGTTGCGATTCAGCACCGGTGAATGCCGCGTGACAGGCAAAACAGTCCGATTCCAGTTTTGCATGACCAGGAATCAACTTGCCGGGGCCAACCATCAGGTGGGGATAGACGAAAGCCAGAATGGCCAACACAATCAGGTTGGCGGCCAGGATCCACTTGAGTGTGCGGCTCATACCCAGCCCCAGAACAAGAAGATGCTGATGATGTGGCCCAGTGCCAGGACGGCGAAGACGATGAAGATCGGAATATGGACTTTGCGCCACTTGGTCATGGCATCCAGGGTGATCGCATCCCAGAACACTGCGCGCTCGATGTCCTCTCTGGACATCCCCCGCAGTTGGTAATGGTCACGCTGTCCCAGGACATGCTCACGCGAACGGCCGAGAAGCAGCTTGCCCACCATGCCGCTGATGACATTCACGCCCATTGCCACCGTGGCCAGCCAGGGCAGGATGGCGTTGAAATGAATACCGGCATGCAGCAAGACCATCAGGGAACCCAGCCAGGTACCAACTTCGTGCATGCTGAGCCAGGACTTCATGTTGCCCGACGTGATCATCTTGCGCTTGCGCAACGAATAGATCAGGGAGCCAATGATGAGCAAGGTACCCGGAATGCCCAGATAGCGCCCGATCCAGACCAGATTGAAGCTGTGCAGCAGATAGTCCCCGACAAGGGTGGCCACACCAAGCAGACCGACCAGCAGCGTAAAGGGAAGAATATGATTGTGCCAGAGGTTATTGGTCATCTAGGCCTCCAGAGTCACGCTGGTCTTCGGAGTACAACTGCAGATCAGGCAGCTGCCTGGTTCGGGATCAAAGTCTGGCGCATGACTGTAAGCCACTTCGCCTGTTTTGATCGTGGTTTGGCAACATCCGCAACTTCCGGCCCGACAACTGGACTCAACTTTTACCCCATTGGCCTCGGCAAAATCCAGCAAACTCCCCATGCCCGGTTGCCAGGGAATCTGTTTGCTCGACCTGGCAAAGGTGACGACGATGTCGCTTTGTATTGCCGCCACAGGTTCAACGGTTGTCGGGTTTGCCGAACGCTTGATCGATGCCGGTCCAAAGGCTTCGTAGTGAATACGATCCTCTGGCACGCCCCAGCCTTCCAGGCCCAGGACGAGGCTTTCCATCATCGGTGTCGGTCCGCAGATGTAGAAGTGGTAGGGCTTGAGGGAGAGTTCCGTCCTGAATAGCGCGACATCCACGCGCCCTGAGTGGTGATAGTCACGTCCATGCTGATCGCCCGGCAAGGGGTCACTGAAACACAGCCGCAGATGGAAGTTCGGGTAAGTCGCTGCAAGCGCTTCGAGATGGGATCGTTTGATCGGCTCGTTGCTGTTGCGAACACCGTAGTAAAGCCAGACTTCCCGGCCAGGTTGCTCGGCCACACACCAGTTGAGCATGGAAAGCACCGGGGTAATCCCGATGCCGCCACCGATCAAGACGACTGGGGCGTCACTGGAGTCGATATGGAAGTGACCGCCAGGCGCGCGGACTTGCAGTTGGTCACCAACCTGAACGTGGTCATGAAAGTAATTAGACGAGTGGCCCGGCGGGTAAGCGCTACCTGCAGGTGCGGGTACGCGCTTGATGGAGACGCGGTAAAACCCTGCGTGGGGTGCATCGGACAAGGAGTAGCAGCGAGTCATCTGCTCTTTATGGCCGTCGGGCGCGGGAATGTCGAGACGGAATGTCAGGAATTGACCTGGCTTGAACGCCGGAAGTGGCTGCTTGTCTTCTGGTACCAGGTAAAACGAGCATATGGATTGGGCGCCGTCCTCAATTTCCTTGCGATCAACCCGAAAATTCCTGAAACCACTCCACGCCGCTACAGATGCCGGCTCGGATGCTGAAAGCATAATCTCTTTAACGGGAACGGGCATTCCCCCATCAGACCCCACGCCTGTGCGCAGCGCCTGGTACTCACCCCAATGTCGCCAGAAGCTGATACTCAACCACAACGCGATTTGCAGCGTAATCCCCAATACGATCCAGAGTAGCAAGGAAGCGGAGGTCATTTCAGGTGGCGTCATGATTCTGGCAGTCTTTCACGTTCAGCTAAGGAACCCTTAATCAACATCCAATTTACACCCGCTTCAATCATCATCGTGCTCGCGCTTTTTCGAGCGACGATAACGTCGATCGTCCTTGGACAGGGGCTTGTCGCCCCAGGCCGCACGATACGCCTCAGCAGACGTGAAACGACATTTTGTATTTGCTCCAATTTTGCTCAGCAACAAGGTATTCGGTTTGGCTGGAATGCCGGTATGTGTCCGAATCTCTGCCCTGATTTGATCGCATGACTCCTCCTGGACGTCAGGGATGGCGGCATGTACGGTCGTCATGAACAGAGCAAGCAGGATGGTCGAGATGGTATTCATGATTTCATTTCCTTTGGTCAGATGGATAACGGGGGTCACCGCATTTCAAATGCTTCTTGGTGGAAGCTGAACTGGCCTTGTCCGATACGTCCGAGTTCATGCTTGAGCTTTTCAGCCAAGCCTTGCGGACCGCAGAACCAGATTTCGGACCGGCGTGAGCCAGTCCGCGCAGCGGCCACATCGGCAGCGCTCAATGTTTCGCCTTGTTGGGCGCCATGAATGTGCAGACGGATGCCAGGCAACGCGGTGCAGCTTGCCTCGAGGCGGGCGACAAATGGATCATTGGTTCGATCACGGGTGCAGTAGTGGAGATCAGCAGCAACCTGGCGCGGCGTTTGCTGCAATGAATCCAGCCAGGCCAGGAAAGGCGTTACTCCGATCCCGCCGGCAATCCAGATTTGTTGGGCGCTCGAATCCTGTCGGGCCATGTCGAAGCGTCCATAAGGCCCCTCAACCTTCATGGCATGACCGACCTTCAGTCGCCTGCCCAGGGTACGGGTGTAATCACCGAGCGCCTTGATCTGGAAGCTGATGCTTCGATCACCCCGATCCGCACTGGCGATCGTGAATGGGTGAGCCGCCTCCTTTTCGTCGAAGGTAACGAACGCAAACTGACCGGGGCGATGACCTCGCCAGTTATTGTCGAGCTGGCACTTGACGGTAAGCACATCCGTGCCAGGTTGCTCGATGGCCGTCACGATCCCGCTGGCGCGGCGTGCTCTCCCGATGCGACCCGCGAGCGAGTACAGAGCGCCATAAATTCCGGCAGCGCCAAGTAATGCGATGAGATTGCCGACGGGTTGGATCCAGTAATCAGTCGGAGCGAGCATGGCTGCATGCAGCGCCAGCATCAGATAAAGCACCGGCATTGCCTGATGCACTACCCGCCAGGTTTTATAGGGAAACCGCTTCCATAAGGTGATGACCAGCATCGCCAGCACAAGATAGAGCGCCCACTCCCCCATGTCCTTCGCTAGGTCGCGCATCACTTCCAGGAAGCCGGTGAATTGCTCCTTGGGTATGCGGCCTTCGCGTCCGACCATCGCCTTGAGAATGTCTCCGACGACTTCCTCGACCAGCCAATGCACGACGGCGAAGCTCACCGCGAGAATGCCGGCCCATTTATGTGTCCGATAGACTCGATCCATACCGCCCAGCGGGGTTTCGAGCCAGGCGGGACGTGTGGACAAAAACATCGCCAGCGACATCAAGGAGATCGATAGCAGGCCACTCAGATAGAGCACTTCCTGCCGGATTACCCATGGGAGAGTGCCGCCACTGCTACCACCCGTGGCAACTACATCCATTCCCCAGGCCAGTGAGACGATGGCAAGCAGCGAACCGAGTAAGATTTTCATGTCAGGACTCCTGATGGATCATTTTCCAGCGGCGGGTTGAATGGTTCCCGTTTGGGGCAAGTCATCTCGGCAGCGTCGTTCGTTGCAGTCAGCAGAATTGCGCTGATTGCTTTTCGCATAGCCACCGATGTATTTGTCGCGCTTGACGTCACGCTGCCGCTGGTCGATGACTTCGCCCGTTTGGGGATGCACATACAGCTTGATCCGCCGGCCCGCCTGGTCGGTGGCCTTGACCTCATAGCTGCCGCTTTCACGCTCGATCTTCTCGATACTTCGATAGCCGGCAGATTCCAATCTGGCGTGCACTTCGGGAATCGATAGCCATTTCACCTTGTCGGTATTGGCTGAGCGGGCATCCTGGGCATGGCCCGAAATTGAGAAGAAAGCAGTGGCAAGCAGTGCAGTGATGGTTAATGGTCGCATGGTGAAATCCTCCTGCTCAGGAAAGTGTCTGAAATAGTCATTCTTCGTAATAGCCTTGCTCTGCTGCGGTATGGCAGGCGACACAGTTCGCTCTGGTACGCACCTCCTTGTGGCGCCACTCCCAGTCGGGAACTTTGCGATGTTCGCGCACCCATTTGGGCAATTCCGTGATGCGTTGTGGAGCAGCCCCGGCGGCGACGCCTTTGAGCAATTTGCTGCTGTAGCGCTGGCCACCTGCATCACCTGCATTGGCAACGAGATAGCTCGTAATCTTCTCGGCGGTGGCCGGGTCGAGGCTGGCGTTATCCCCGAAATGATTGTCCAACTCGCCCATCATGCGTTGCCAGGATCGCGCCGGCAGCATCGAGGGGGCAAAGGCCAGATGGCAACTGCCACACTCCTCCTTGACAACCGGATCGGTCACCGAGGCAAAGAAATGGCGGTCACCGGCCTGGGCACGGGCTAATACAAGGGCAGAAAAGGCCACGGTCACGAGGCCGATGGCAAGCGGACGATAGGGAATGCGCACAGGAGTCTCCTTGAGTTCGAATTACTGACTAATCACAAAGGTGAGCCAGTCACCTTTCTCCTGCGGGGTACATTCGCGCCCCAATACTTCGGTGCAATTACGTTTGAACCACTTTTCAACCTTGATGGGATCGGTATAGCGCGTTGGCGTCACCGACACGGCAACCGGTTGGATGGTCTTGCCGGTCAGTGCCCGTCCGGCACCGCGGGTGTCTTTGCCGTGACAGGTGGTACAGGAGGGTGTATCAGGCTTCCCTCCCGAAAAGTTCTGCGTATGCAGGATTTGGCCGCGTGCCGCTGAAAAGCTTGTTACCTTGGTGGCTGCGGCATACTGGGCCAGCAGGTCTTCGCGCGGACCGGCAAAGGGGGCCGTGCTGAGTATCATGGCGACAATTCCTGAGGTGACGACCAACATGTTCTTCATGCGTATCTCCTTGCGGTTATCAGACTGTGGATCGCACTTTGCGCCACCCTGTCTGAATGAATGCTGAATCGCTTGTTCATCCTGCGTTCAGCTTCAAGGCGCTAAAAGATCAGTCTGGAAAACTACGGAGTTGAAGATGTCGTCGAAAATCACTACCCATTGGCGTCATCCCCTGGCTAGCCTTGTAATGCTGATGACGCTGGCGTTGCCGGGGCCAGGTGTGAGTTTTGCCGCAGATGCCGCTGACCATGACCGTGCCCGACAAGCCGTTGAGGCTGGAGATGTACTGCCTTTGCGCACGATTCTTGATCGGGTCGAACGCGAGTATCCCGGCCAGGTCATGGAGGTTGAACTCGATCACAAAAAGGGTGAGTGGGTTTATGAGATCAAGTTATTGCGCAAGGGAGGCGCCTTGATGAAGCTGAAAATTCAGGCTCGAGATGGCACTATCCTCGGTTTCAAGGAAAAGAATGACAAACCGCATCGCCAAGGAGAGTCTCGCTGATGCGCATTCTGGTCGTCGAAGACGAGCTGACGCTAGCTGCACAACTTGTCGAAGGCATCAAGTCGGTCGGCTATGTCGTGGATGTCGCACACAACGGGGTCGATGGCCACTTCATGGGGGAGACTGAACCCTACGATGCCATCGTGCTCGACATCGGCCTGCCGCAGATGGATGGCATCACGGTTCTCAAGAAATGGCGTGCGGCAGGTCGTACTTTTCCGGTATTGATCCTGACGGCACGCGATACCTGGCGGGAGAAAGTGGCCGGCATTGATGCCGGCGCGGACGACTACCTGACCAAGCCTTTTCACATGGAAGAACTTCTGGCGAGACTCCGGGCCCTGATCCGCCGTGCCGGCGGCCATGCCAGTACCGAGTTGGTTTGTGGCCCACTGACACTGGATACCCGTAGTAGTCGTGCCAGTGTGGATGGAACTGCCTTGACTCTGACAAGCCATGAATACCGGGTACTGGCCTACCTGATGCATCATCCGGGTGAAATTGTCTCCAGAGCGGAGTTGACCGAACATATTTACGCTCAGGATTTCGATCGCGACTCGAATACGGTCGAGGTATTCATCGCGCGCTTGCGCAAAAAATTGCCGCCGGGCCTGATCGAAACCGTGCGCGGACTGGGCTACCGGCTCAACAAAGCGCAATGAACTTTGCCCTCTTGCGTAACTCCCTGCGCATGCGTCTCTTGGCGGGGACGCTCACCTGGATCGTCATTTCGATTCTGGTCGCAGGCTGGGGGCTTGGCCAACTCTTTCATCAGCACGTCGAGGCCCAGTTTGATGCGGAGCTAAAAAATCATCTGGATCAACTCACGGCCCAATTGATTCTGGATGCGCAGAATCAGGCCCAAATCCGACTCCCTCCGAGCGACCCGCGACTCAATAAGCCCCTCTCCGGTCTGTATTGGCAAATTGACCGGATCGCCGCTGCGGGCGAGGATCCCGTCAAGGCTGTGCTGCGCTCCCGTTCTCTATGGGATGAGACATTGGGAATGCCGGCTGATACCCTGGCGGACGGGGAAATTCATCAGCACCGGATCGATGGGCCCCAGGGTGCAGCCCTGAGGGTGGTGGAACGTACCGTCACCATTGACACGCATTCCCTGAGGTTGATGGTTGCAGCCAATGAAAGTTTCATGGCAGAGCCTATCGCTGACTTCAAAGGTCATCTTTGGTTGGCACTGGGCATACTGGGAATGGGATTGACGCTCGCGGCTTTGATGCAAGTATTTGTCGGTCTTGCCCCACTGCACAGCATGCAGAATGCCCTCGGGCGTGTCCGCCACGGAGATGCCCAAAACATGGAAGGCACGTTCCCGAACGAGATCATGCCGCTGGTGAATGAGTTCAACACGGTGTTGGCGCAAAACGCCGAAGTGGTCGAGCGTGCTCGAACGCAAGCCGGCAACCTTGCCCATGCGCTTAAAACGCCGCTGAGCGTCCTCGCCAATGCCGTCAATACTCCCGAGAGGCGTGATGACGACTTGGCACGTCTGGTCGCATCGCAAGTCGATACTGTGCGCAAGCAGGTCGATTACCACCTGAGTCGGGCACAGGCTGCCGCATCGGTACAAGTTCCGGGCATACGCACCGACGTTGAGCCTGTCATCCAGGGACTGGTGCGGGTCATGCAGCGGGTGCATGCGGACCGCCAGCTTGAGTTTGTCGTGCATCCTGATCAAGTCAATCTGGCATTCCGTGGTGAGGAACAGGATTTACAGGAAATGCTGGGGAATCTGATCGACAACGCCTCCAAGTGGGCCCGGTCTCGGATCGAAATTCAAGTCAAAGATAGTTCCGGCAAACTCAGGGTGAATATCGATGATGATGGTAAGGGTATCGCCGAGGCCGAATGCGATCATGTACTCAAACGTGGGGTTCGCGCAGACGAGCAGGTTCCCGGCACGGGGCTGGGGCTTGCCATAACCGCCGATCTGGCGCGAATGTACGGTGGCGATTTGGTGTTGGCCAAATCCTCATTGGGCGGGCTTCAAGCATCGTTGATACTGCCGGCAGTTTGATTCCTTCACCTTTGCACTTGCGGGACCGAGGATGCGGTTGCTTGCCTTTAAAGCATGTCAACCGCAAGGGGTGACGCAGTTCGAAGTTCGCGTATGTCAGCGGAGAACCAACGGTCAACGTGAGCTTAGGCTGAACGGCAGGTGCCCGATTCTTTGCCGACCGAGTAGAAGCACAGGTTCAAGATCGGCTCAGGCCGGCGAGCGGTCGCTGACCCGCTCTCCTGGCCTTCTCTCCGCCCGAAGCCGTATCAGTAATTTGGCACCGCGGCTTCGGAGCCGTGGAGAAACCTCCAGACCTATACCGTCCTTCCGGTAGATTCAGTCCCTTTCTGCGAACCGCTGCGGGCAGCCTCCCAATGCTGCGGCGCGCCAAGTTGTTAGAATCTAAAGCATGATGCGTCGCGCTCCTTCCACCATGGCCCTGCCGGGCCCGATTCCAGAATCCCGTCACGACTGGCAAACCATCAAAACCCTGCTGCCCTATCTGTGGGCATGGAAGGGCCGGGTTATTTTTGCCCTGTGTTGCATGCTGTTGGCGAAGCTGACCAATGTCGCGGTGCCGATGGTGTTCAAGGAAATCATCGACACCTTTACCTTGCCCGGCAGCAAGTTGGAGCAGGCGGTGCTGCTGGTGCCGCTGGGTTTGCTGGCGGCTTACGGAGCGCTGCGTTTTGCCACGGTGCTGTTCACCGAATTGCGCGAAATCTTCTTTGCCCGCGTCACACAGCGCGCGGTGCGCACTATCACCCTGCAGGTGTTCGAACATCTGCATGCGCTGTCCCTGCGCTTTCATCTGGATCGTCAGACCGGTGGCCTGACGCGTGACATTGAACGCGGTACCCGCTCGATTGGTTCGCTGATCAGCTACACGCTGTATTCCATCCTGCCGACGCTGGTCGAGATCGCGCTGGTGCTCGGCATCCTGGCCTACCGCTACGACAAGGATTTCACCCTGATCACGCTCTGTACGCTGGTGATCTA
The DNA here is from genome assembly GCA_021738105.1 of Sulfuritalea sp. The sequence continues at coordinate 324 of JAIPCS010000036.1, read as the reverse complement.
CGTGGTGTTTACGGTCATCGTCACCAACTGGCGCACCAAGCTGCGGCGCGAAGTGAATGAGCTGGATTCGGCAGCGAATGTGCGCGCCGTCGACAGCCTGATCAATTTCGAGACGGTCAAGTATTTCAACAACGAGCGCTGGGAGCACGACCGCTACGACGAGCAGATGCAGAAGTGGGAGGCGGCGCAGATCAGGAGCCAGATCTCGCTGTCCTGGCTCAATCTCGGCCAGCCGATGATCATCGCCAGCGGCTTCACGTTGTTGATGTGGCGCGCCGCCGTCAGCGTCGCCGCCGGGGAGATGACGGTGGGCGACATCGTGCT
>JAIPCS010000035.1 GCA_021738105.1 Sulfuritalea sp. | reverse complement strand
CCGACGGCGATCATTTGCAGCACGACCGGTGTAAACACGCCGGCAGCGATCGAAGTGCGCAAAATGCTTTCGCCGCGCTCGACGCCGTCTCGCATCTTTTCGACCTTGTCGGAGATGTAGGCGTTGTCGACTGTTTCGGCGACGTTGGTCAGCGCCTGAATGATCGGTACCCCGCTTCGTGTGGCCAGGGCGAAACTCGCCGCAAAGCGAGCCAGCGTGGCTTTGCGGACGATTTTCCCGGCGATCGGAATCTTCAGTTTGAAGCGATCCCAGAGGTAGCGTCCCTTGGTCGTTTTGCGCCACGCGTTGAATGCAAAAACGCCACCGACGGCTCCGAGCAACAAGACATGCCACCAGTTCAACATGAATTCCGAAAATCCGATCAGAATGCGCGTCATCAGGGGCAGCTCGGCACCAAACCCCTTGAATACCTTGGCAAAGGCCGGAATCACGAAAATATTCACGATGACGATGGCAATGCCCATGGCGGCCACGACAAACGAGGGATAGCGCAACGCGGATTTGACCTGGTCCTGCATGAATCGCTCAAACGCCAGGTGATCGAACATGCGCAGAAACACTTCTTCCAGACGCCCGGTCATTTCTCCAACACGTACCATGGAAAGATAGAACGGAGTAAAGACCTTGGGATGACGCGCCAGTGAAAGTGACAACTCGCGACCGGAATCCAGGCTTTCGCGCACATCCTGCAGCACGTCCTTCATCGCTGAATTGGTACTCGACTCCTGCAATCCCGCCAGCGCACGCATGATCGGCACGCCGGCGCGCAGCAGTGTGTAGATCTGCCGTGAAAACAGCATCACGTCCATATGTCCGACTTTTTGCTTGAACAATGTGAAACTGAACCCCGAACCACCGCTTTCCCCGCTGGCGGAAGCCGATGTCGGTTTGATTTCCATCGGAGTCACGCCGCGGCCAAAAAGTACGTCGGCCACCGCGCCGGCCGTTGCGCCCTCAAGCACACCCTGCTCGATTTCTCCGGCGCCGTTGCGCCCGCCATAGGCGAAGTTGGGCATCGTGTCGTTACTCGTCGAGTTGCGTACTGATACGCATCGCTTCTTCAATAGTCGTGCGGCCGCTGGTGACCAGGCGCACGGCGTCACGTCGCAGGGTGTTGCCGGCCATTTGCTCGCGACCGATCTGCATGAATTCGTTCGGGTCGCCGCGGTTGATCGCCTCGACCAGCGCGTTGTTCATGTCGAGGATTTCATAAACGGCCTGACGGCCCTGGTAGCCGGTGTTGGCACAGTGACTGCAGCCCTGCCCCTTTCTGGTTTCGACACTATCCACTTCATCGCCAAGTTCGGCCTTCAGCCATAAGTTCTCACCCGGTGATGGCGTATGGGGCGAGGAGCAGTTTTCACAGATGACGCGAACCAGACGCTGCGCCAGCACCATCTGGATCGACAGCGCAACCATGTAGCGCGGCACCCCCATGTCGAGCAAGCGAATCGGTGTCGATAGTGCGTCGTTGGTATGCAGGGTGGAGAGTACAAGGTGACCGGTCATTGCGGCGCGCATACCGATTTCGGCGGTTTCCTGATCACGCATCTCGCCCAGCAGGATGATGTCCGGGTCCTGACGCAAGGCGGTGCGCAGTACGCGACTGAAGGAGAGATCAATCTTCTCGTGCACCTGCACCTGATTGAGTCCTGGCAGCCGGTATTCGACAGGATCTTCGACGGTGATGATTTTCTTTTCCGGCGTATTCAGTTCGTTGAGTGCAGCATACAAGGTGGTGGTCTTGCCGGAGCCGGTCGGGCCCGTCACCAGGACAATGCCCGATGGCCGCGCGATGGAATAGCGAAAGCGCTCGAGTATGCGCGGCGGCATATAGAGCTTATCCAGCTGCAACAGCCCCGTGTTCTGTGCCAGCAAACGCATGACAACCGACTCGCCGTGCTGCGTTGGCATGGACGAAATCCGGATGTCGATCGCCGTGTTGCGCAATTGAATGTTGAACCGGCCATCCTGCGGCAGGCGCTTTTCCGATATATCCAGACCGGACATCAATTTCAGGCGCAGGACCAGAGCCGTGGAAATTTTCGAATCGGCTTCGGTCTGCACGTGCAGTACGCCATCGATGCGGAACCGGATCAGCAGCGACTTCTCCTGCGGTTCGATATGAATGTCCGACGCACGCATTTTCAGCGCCTCTTCAAACACCGAGTTGAGCAGTTTGACCACCGGCGCATCTTCCGCACCGGCAGTCAGACCGAGAATATTTCCGAATTCAACCGAGGCATCGTTCATGTCGGCCGTGAGTTCCTTGGCCAATCCGCTGATTTCGGCCGCACGACTGTAGAGTCGATCGATGGCAGCCAGCAACTGGCTTTCGGTCACCACGGCAAGATCGATCTCGCGTTTCATCACGCGGGCCAGCTCGTCAAACGCTGTCAGATCGGTGGGGTCGGCCATGCCAACAACAAGAATTCCGTCGTGCTCCTTCAATACCAGGGCGCGATGACGTCGCGCCTGTGCCTCCGGCAACAGCTTTATCAACTCCGGCTGTGGTTTGAACGTCTTGAGGTCAACAAACTCCGCGCCAAGCTGGCGCGCCAATCCCTTCGAAATGCCTTCTTCGGTGACGTAGCCACTTTCCACCAGCACACGGCCGAGTTTGCGCCCCGAGCGTTTCTGCTGGGCAAGCGCAAGCTCAAGTTGCTCTCCCGTAACGAGGTTCTGCTGAACCAGCATGTCACCGAGGCGGATTCTTTCAGGACGTGCCATCAGGCGATCTCCAAAGCAGTCATTGAATCGAAGTCATCACAGTTTTGATTTTGCACGAAACGCACCGAAACATCCGGCACCTTTTGAATCCAATGCCGTCCCGGCCATGCCCGCGCATGCCAGGTCCATGCCCGGCCTCTGTAGATCCGGTCGATACTGGCAAGCCATTGTCACGCGTATCCGACCAAGTTTCCGAACCGGCTCCACGGGCAGCGACCGTGTCGCCATCGCCGACTTTTCAATCAAGCCCCTGCTCGAGACACGGGGTGTGTGAAATTTATCTGCGCGATGGTGTGTTTCTAGCCGAAAGAAGACGTATCGAGATATTTCTTCTTTTCCGACCACTTCTGATAAATCCAGACGCCGTTCTCAAAATCGTAGGCATACGTATCGAAAACAGTGAAGGTTGCCACATAGGAAAATGACGGCTTTCCACCGATACAGGAATAGCGGTAATTTTCACCGAACTTGTCTTCCAGTTGCTCACGCTTCAAACCCAGCCAATCCAGGGTCCGTGGACAACTGCCGGCAACTTTCGAAAAGGTGTTGATGGCGATCACCACCTGGTTGGCGTCACGCCGCGCACTCGCATGCCAAATATAGTGCGCACCGGCAATAAACTCCGCCGCCACAATCCATACAAAAATGCAAATGAGCTGCGTCGTTCTGGCATAGGGCTTTTTGACAATGATGTAAGCGCTATAGGTCAGCCAGACCGCCAACGGCAGCACCAAAACAAATGCCAGAAAGGCGGCATGGGGCTGCCCCAACGTCAGCACCAGGATGATGGCCATGATCATCGAAGAGTAGATCTTTCTCTTCGAATTTCTGGACAACTGGGAACGCACTTTTTCGGTCAAGGCAATAGACACTCCGTCATGCACATATTCTGACAGAGAATCTCCGAAAAGCAGTGTCTGGCGTTAAAACTCGGCGCTGGCGATACGGCTCGGCGTCTCGCCAATCGGGCTTGTCCAACAGAAAAACGGCAGGGGGTGCAAATTCGCAGCCCCTGCCGATCATTTCAGTCCCGCTGTGCCCCGGTCATCAACCGATCTTCATGCACACGGTCCATGGGTTGGTTTCAGTGGTCTCGTTATATGCATTCGTCGATGCGGCGTTGGAGGGGGGCCACGGATTGGTGGCACCCGAACCGCCACGCAGATTACCCACATTGGCGCCAACGTTCGTTGTAGGCAACGGACCGTCGATGATGGTGTCGATGGCCGCCGCCTGTTTGGTGGACAGACCCGAAGCGCAAACAAAGGTGCCGGTCAGCCCAAAAACTGGGGTCGCGGTAGTACCCACCGCGACGGCAATCAAACCATTCGCGCTGTGACGCGGGAGTCCATTCAGATAGGTAGCCGTTACGTCTCCGGACAACAGTCCGGATCCGCGCAGTGCCCTCCAGAACCCGTTCCCTTCGGCAGCGCCGGTAGTGAAAGCGGTCGCCGGCGCAATCGCCAGTACGCCGTTTGCAGCTCCACCCACTGTTCCACCCCATCCGCGAGCGTTCATCGTGGCGGCGGCTTCGTCACCGGGCATGGCTTTGTAGCGATCAATGTAACCGTTGAAAGCCACCTGTACCGCCTTCATGTCATTGACCACGGATTTGGTCTTGGTGTTTTCGATCATTTCCTGGCCTTGCAGCACCCCGACCAGCAGCAGGCCGATGATGACCAGAACAATGGCAATTTCCACCAGAGTGAAACCTGCCTGGTGAGTTCGGATTGTGTTTCTCATATTGTTTTCCTTTGAATTGACAACGGACTCAATGACTAACGGCTATCACTTTAGCAATGAACGAGGCGCATGGGGAGTCAGATTGTTTTACGGTGCCTGCGCCGGCAGGCTCAGCAAAAACCGCAAACCTTCCGGTGAGGCTTTGGCCCTGAGGTCACCACTCGCTTCACGCAGGCTCTTGCGGGCCTGATAGAGACCCAGACCCAAACCGCGCGGACGACCGCTGGCGAATGGTTCGAATATTTTTTCAGGTGCCAGTGGAACGATATCGGGCGGCCAGGGACAAAAGAATTCCAGCTCGGCCATGGTTGGCAAAGTGCTGGCACTGGTGCGCAAGGTCAATGTCGGACTGACGTCTACAGAGTCGCGCCAGGCTGCAGCGAGATTGCCGAACAAATTGTCTAGCGCCCGTGCCAGCAAGCCGGCGGCGATCCAGGCTGAGGCTTCACCCTCTATTGTCGCCTCCACACCAGCCAATCGCGCTGCTTGAAGAGTGGCTTCCCGCAAATCAATCATGCCGGGAAGCTCAACCACCGGGTTCTTCCCCAGCGCGCTGATCAGGCGCTCGGCGCGATCCTTGGCAAGTGGCGCGTTGTCACGCAAGCGTCGGGCGGCGGCAAGCATTTTTTCGGAGGTTTCGCAGGCGGCAAAGTCGTCACTGACCCATAGCGCCCACTGAGCCAGGTTACGCATATCGTGTTGCAAATACAGCGAAAGCCGGGCGCGCTCGGCCAACGCAGCGGACAGTGCCTCGGTACGAGCGTGCAAACGCGTTTCCAGCAGCAGAACGAATACGCGCGCCAGATGCTCCGCGAACAGTCGCTCCTCACCCCATGCGTGGCGGTGCGTCATGCTCAGACGAAGTTCCACTTCGTCACCGCTGGCAAGTTTGAATTCGAGTGGCTGCACCGCCGCAGTCTTTCCGCCCGGGCTTTCGGCATGGAGCGCCCCCTCCACCGGCTGACCAAACCAAATTCCCTCCCAGCTAAGTCGGGTCCAGCCGCCGCCTTCAAGTTCAGGCCATGCGGCAAGAGGGAGTTCCAGGGGATCGAAGGGCTGGCTGGCCAGCTGCAGCACGACTTCCATCCGGCTGCGAAAGCTCCGAGCCAGTCGCGCGATACGGTAGCTGGCGGCCAGAAGCGTCAAGCCGACAACGACGAGAAAGACGCTCAGACTGTCCAGACTATCCGGGGCGCTGAATTCCATATTTCTTCAAGTAATAGTACACATGCTCTCGCGCCATACCGAGGCGGCGCCCGGTCTCGGCAATGTTGTAGTCCGTCTCCGCCAGCACTCGCCGCAGGAGCTGTTCTTCCGCGGCGGAAGCCGCTTCTTTTGGACCTTCTTCCAGACGAGTCGTCAGATGCAGGCGTGCCTCACCGGCTTCTGCCATTCGATTTTCTTCGCCGGCAAACAGTACGGCGCGACTCAAGGCCTGGGTGATTGACTCCACGGCTGCAGGCTTTACCAGAAAGTCGAACGCGCCGCGGCGCACAGCTTCGAGTGCTGCCGCCCGCTCATCCTGACCGGTCAGGACAATGATCTTGGTCGACGGAAGCTGGCGCAGGCATTCATCCAGAAAAGCCAGACCCTCGGCCATCGTGCTGGGCGCGGGTGGCAGACCTAGATCGAGCAGTACCAAGCCTGGCGGCGTGGCTGATGCAAGACAGGCCAAGGCGGCGACGCGGTCGTGCGCCTGTTGCACGAAAAAGCCCGCGTCACCCAGAGCACTGGCGAGATAGCCGGCCAGAGCCAGATCATCTTCGACGATCAACAGGAATTGGTCGCCCGCACTCATGATAGCGAGGTGCTCACCTTGCTAAATTCCCGGCGCCATGCGACGAGTCAAAGAACCACGGCATACCACGGTACCGTGGCGCCACTGACGCAGGCCGGAGCCGCCATCATGGCGCGCCCCGTAGTGAGACCGCCATCGTCGATCTTGTTATCCATTTCGGTTACGATTTCGCAGGTGAGATTCTGAAAAACAATGGCATTTTGAGCGGCTGGATTGGCTGCGATGAAACCCGCGACCAGACCATTGACGGTGGCCGCTGATGCTATGTGTATTGCCCCATAAGTGGTACTCAGCCTTCGTTGGGTATCGGGCGGACCCGCACCGCCATTGATTTTGTCAATAAACCTGGCGTGGTAGAGCTGCCAAGGCGCCACTGCCACTTCCGAGCCGGCGATTGCCAATCCGGTAACCAGTCCTATCGCGCCGTCGATGCGGCCGTCGCCTGTCGTCCCGCCGGTACCCGCGACAAGGGCCGGAACGACAGTAATGTCGGTGGCTGGCGTAGGCAGATCCCCCGGCAGATACCGGTATCGCTGCTTGAAATACGTCATCGCCGTTCTGATGTCTTCGATGGTGCCCACATAATCCTTGGCTCTCGAACTTTCAATCATGCTTTGCGCGTTCAAAATCCCGGCCAGGATTATCCCGATAATGACGAGAACAATCGCCATTTCGACCAGGGTGAAACCCGGGTCTTTGCCGCTATAACGCCCAAGCGGCGAGCGATGCGAGACCATATCGCGCAAAAAAATGTTCTTCATGGACAGGCCAGGCCAACGGCAGGTGTCAACGGTGCACCGATCGGAATCGCGGTGGTGGTGACACAAGGCGCCGGCCCACCGGCGGTGCAGTAGGCCGCGCACGCTCCCAGCAATGTTCGTTCCGCAATCAAGGGTTGCAGCAGATCCTGAGGCGTCATGTATGCAATCACATCGTCGTACGCTCCCCCGGACGCGACCGGAGCGTTGTCGCTGTAGGCGCGGCGGACAAACGTTGTCGAGCCGAGCGTGGCATTGGTGAGTTCGTCATTGACGGCACCGGCTATGCGACCCGCGGCCTTGATCGTCTTGGCTCCCAAACCGTTCTTGCCATGGGAAATCAGCACGACGACCGCGTTTCGCGATTCGGTGCTCAAGGCCGGACCGGGCTCTCTATTCTGAATCAAGATGGATTGAAATCCCGCCTGTACTGCTGTGGTGGACACATAACTTCGAATATCAAACCCCGCCGCCGCATGAATCGTCCAGTTCTGGTTCGCGTAAACATGGAGCGGTGGCACACCCGCCGGCTGAGCTGTGGCATTGACATTGGAGACTCGATAGGAAAATAAATTACCCCAACCGTCCAGTACACCGTCTCTCGAAATACCAAGGGCTCGCCATGGAACGACACCATAGCCCGTTGCCGCGCCGACGCAGGCGGACTCGTTTCCCGTTGCAATTCCGGCAGCATTGTCGGGGCATGGCAAGCGGCCGTTCGTCCTCAGGAAACCAATCAGGGCCAGCTTGATCTGCTCCTGCTTGGATCGGGTTTCACTGTAGGCCGCGTTCTCCAGATTTGAAACAGCCGTTTTCAAGCCCATGCTCAACATGATTCCCATGATAAGAACCCCGATGGCAATTTCGGCAAGGGTAAAGCCTCTGTCTCTGGATATCAGAATCACTTTCCGTCTCGTTTCATGCGCATGAATTCTGCTTGCGGCGTCTGTCAAATGGTTCTTGTAGCAGTATCACCAAGCTAGGCAAGTCAGTCAAATGTCCTGCCGGTCTGGATGACTCAAGTCGTCCGTTGCGCGGAAACGCAGTTTCAAGAATGGATGGAACATTCCCGGCGACGAAGATTCCGGCGTTCAGATGCCTGACTACATCCTGGGCGAAATTCCGATCGAAACGTTCAACGGAGGCGCGCCACGGTACCCGCTTTGGTCGGTAGTTCATTTCGCCGGCTTCACGCTGACGGCGCCCGGCGGCAAGGCGTCAGTTCGCGCTCCACTTTCAAGATCGAGCGTTTCACGCACCCGAACGGACTGTCCATCGAAGATGACACTCTTCGGCGAAATGACGGGTATCCCTGCTGCAGGAACGGCCTGGCCCTCAGCAACCGTTTTGCCATTGATCCAGGCTGTGCCTTTGCCGCGGTTGCGTTTCACCAAACCGCTGACCGCGACGGATTTACCAGAACCCGCCCCCCCTTTTTTTCCTTCCCCAAATTCACCCTTGGCGGCGTCCGGCGCTTCAATGCTCCGGGTGTGCACAATCGCGACTCGCTCCTGCGGCGAGTAGAACAGTGTTCCGATCCTCTCGTGATTGGTTTGAGCGGGTGCGGATATTGGAAGCAGCATTGTTGACAATGCCAGCACACTGCACAGTTTAGCGACCCGGAAAATGATGGAAGCTGGAAGCATCGACTTCACAATTTCATGTCGACCATTTGAACCAAGGAAGCCGGCGACCTGATTCACTTTGGCATGACCGCGATTGGGAGGTTGAAAAAACGCAAGGTGCATTGTGCGCCGAGTCCATCCTGAGAGGGACTCGTAAGGCGGCACGCTTGAATTCGGAAACTCCCGTGAACCTGCGACTTGTACGACTGGAGCAAATCGAGCAGTTCCGGTTCGGTGATGCCGCGCAGCTCGAAATCCAGATCATGCTGCGCAGCCGCGTCCGGGCTGGCAGCGATGGCCTCAACCACAGGTGATGTGCTATCCGCTATTGCCTGTGGTGGCTTCAATGTATAGGAAAGCGTATCAGTCAGTTTCAGATTTTCCCTGCTGGTGGCCAGTTGCTCCACCCAGCCTTCACGATCGGCGGGGCCGACCAAACCCTGTCTTTTAAGCTCTTTGAAATGTTGAATGTGAGTCTTGACGGTTGTCAAATCCAACTGTTTTTGTGACAGTATTTGCTGTTGGGCTGTGAGCTGGTTGCGATTGTGATCAAGCTTTATTTTCAGCCTGTCACGCAAATATGCACTCCCGTACACCAGGGTCAGGGCGAGAAATATCCCACCAGCCAGCAGATTGAGTGGACGCCGGGTACGCCGGAATATGGAAGGCCCCGGTATCATGAACTGTGATCCCGTTTCGATGCGTCGGAGACGAGAAGCGGAGCCGGTAGCGTCATGCACCAGGACGGTCTGGCGGATGCTTCGAACAACGACCCACCTTGCAAACTTCCACTGAAGAGATCTTTGGTCGCGTCTTGCCAAAGTGTAAGACCTTCAATTCGAACCAGCTCTTTCGAAATGGTTCGCAAGGCCAGCGCCCGATCACGCGGGCCGTAGGTGGAGGGTAAAGCAAGTTGAAAGCTCAGCTCGACCTTGCGCTGATCACTCGCCGGAGCCGCTTCACCGCCTGCTTCGGCCTGATCGGCAACAATGGTCAATGCGCAGGGAAGCACGGCGGCGGTCAGCAAGCGCCATTGCAGATCGGTGACTCGCAGATTGGGGTCGCTTTCCAACACATCGGCTACCAGTCGCAGGTGCTCCTCCATGGAAGGGACCGACCTGACTTCTTCTTCGTCTAGAGCGACAGCGCGCCTCACGGTTTCCGGGTCGGCTCCGAATTGATTGATATTTTGCTGGACGCCAGCGATTCTGGCATTGAGTTGTTGAATTGAGTCCTCCATGGCGCGACTCTGGTCCAGAATGTCAAACATGGACCACAGATTTTTTCCGGCTGCGGCGACACTGACGACAAGAATGGATAGCGCGAGAATCACGGCCCATTTACTCAGCCGCTGCGACAAATAGTCGGTGCGGCGGATCAGGGGCGCCACTTGACCTTTTGGAGATTTCACACACTGGTCGAACAGCGGGAAACGCCAATCATCAGGCGGCTGTTTACGCCATTTCGGCAAACGGACAAGCTCCAGCTTGACCGCCGCCATCGCCTCCTCATACCCGGTGGAATCGCCCAGTAACAAGACCGAAAGAGTTCGCCGGTCGCGCGGCACCGTCTGCGTGTTTTCAAGATGCCGCAAAGTGCGGGTGATTTCGTCAAGCTGCGCGTCAACCTCGTTCGGTGTTTGCGTCAGGCGGGTAAGCACCGGCGTGCCATTCTTGAGGTAGACAATGCGCAGTGTGCCTGATCCCGGAAGCACGACGAATAGACTGTCAGGCAGGCTTTCATCCAAGCCCGATTGCGCCAGTAGCATGGAAATCGGCCAGACGCCAACGACGGGAACGGGGACGGCATCAAGTTCTGTGTCGAGCCGTTCCGCCGCCTCCACACCGAAAAGAATATATCGTGTCGGCGCGATCATGCTGATCAGATCACCATCCTGAGCGGGCGTCATAAACGCGCGATAGGGCGTATCCGGATAGCGAGTAGCGAGCTGGCGGGCAATATAGGTGCTGCGGTCGCTGCCAAACAGTTTCGGGGTCTTTATCTCGGCGAAACTCTCTTCAGCAAGATCGGTCACCACCCAAACCGGGCCTTGGGGCTCCCCCGTCACTTGCCGCCAGCCGCTCCCGTCTTGGCCCCACAACTGGCTTTCGGCAGCACTCAGATAGAGCAAATATTTCATGTCTTCATCTTGGCGATGGTTTGGTATATGGGGCTTAGCACAGCCATCATGATCCAGCCGAGAATCAGGCCCATGGTCACCGTCATGACAGGCTCTATCAGTGCCTGCACCTTGCCGATGGATTCCTCTATTTCGCGGGTGTAGAAGTAGCTGACATTGCTCAGCGACTGGTCCAGCGCGCCGCTGGACTCGCCGACTTGCAGCATGCGAATCACCAATGATGGAAACAGCCGCTCGGCGGCAAAACTGGATGAAATCGAGCTGCCCGACGCGATTCGTTCGATGGCCCGGCCAACGGCATACTGAATTACCAGGTTGCCTGATATTTTCTGGCAGTAGGTCAGTCCCTCGATGATCGGAATCCCGGTGCGATACATCAGCCCGAAGGTATCGGCCAGGCGGGCCAGTATCATTTTTTTCAGCACCACCCCGATTACCGGAAGGTTGAGTGCCAGTTGATGCAGACGGTAACGCAGTTTTGGACTGGCGCGCGACATTGCCGCAACGCCACCCACCAGCAGCGGCGGCGCGGAGAGCAAAAGCCACCAGTAAGTAACGAAAATATGGGATACCCAGATCAGTATCCGCGTCTGAATCGGAACCTTCTGCCCCATATTGCTGAGAAATCCCACCAATTGAGGTACCAGATAAATCATCAGAAAAAACACCACCGCGCTGATGACGACAAAAACGAATGCCGGATACATCATCAGCTTTTTGGACTGGGCGGTCATTTCATCCTGCCACTTGAGCGAGCGCACCAGTTCCTTCAGCACTTCGGGCAATTGACCGGTTACCTCGCCGGAGCGAACCAGGTTGACCACGACTTCGGAAAATATTCCCGGGTAGTGGACCATGGCTTCCGCCAATGTCGCTCCACGCTCGATCCGTTCATAAATCCCCGCCGAAAGCAGTTGCCCTTCCATGGATTCGGCGGCATCGCGCATGTCGCCAAGCGCGGTGAGTATGGGTACGCCCGCGCGAATCAGCATTTCGAGCTGAAACATGAAACCAATGATTTCCTGCTGCGGCAGGCTCTTGACCGAGCGGTTGCGCGCCTTTACGGTTTTGGCTCTGACCAGCTTGAGACCGAGGCGATCCAACTGGGTAACCAAATCGGTTTCATGCAGCGCTTCTATCTGACCCTTGATGATCCGGTCATCAACATCGGCCGCGCGATACTTGTAATGTGGCATCAGGCAAGCGATTCGGTCAGGTCGACCACCCTGCTGACCTCGTCCACCGTGGTCAAGCCATCTCGAACGCGACGCATGCCATCTTCCGCCATGCTCGCGAAACCTCGCGCAAGCGCGTGTTCTTCCATGCCATTGATGCTGGTATTTTTGGTGATGAGCTCGTCCAGACCCTTGTCGAACTTGAGCAATTCGAAAATCGCCATACGACCCTTGTAACCAAGGAACTCACAGGCGGGGCAACCGACGGGACGATAGATCGTGATGCTCTCGTCGGGATCCAGCCCCAGCAACTTGCCTTCGACCGGACTCGGCACGTCAGGTTTCTTGCATTTCGGGCACAGGGTTCTGATCAGGCGCTGAGCGACGACGCCGATCACATTACCGGCCATTACGTTGGTTTTGATGTTCAGATCGAGCAGGCGAGGGATCGACTGAATCGCCGAGTTGGTATGCAGGGTGGAAAACACCTGATGTCCCGTCATGGCCGCGCGAAACGCCATCTCGGCGGTATCATGGTCGCGAACCTCGCCAACCAGAATGACATCCGGATCCTGGCGCATCATCGAGCGGATGCCCTCAGCAAAATCCATTTTCACCACGTCGGACAAGGAGGTCTGACGAATCATCGGCATCGGATATTCCACCGGGTCTTCGAGAGTCATGATATTGACCCCCTCCTGGTTGAGATGGCCGAGTATGGAGTACAGCGTGGTCGTCTTGCCTGATCCGGTGGGTCCGGTGACCAGCAGAATGCCCTCGGGCCGGGCGAGCATCAGTTGCAGCAAAGTCAGTTGTTTTTCGGACAAACCCAAACCATCGATCGGCACCAGACCGCGCGCGCGATCCAGTACGCGCAAGACAAAATTCTCGCCGTGAATCATGGGCTGAACGGCTGAACGAAAATCCACCTGCCGGCCCGATATCGTCAACGAGATGCGACCATCCTGGGGTGCGCGGGTCTCGGCGATGTTCATTCCCGCCATGACCTTGAGGCGCACCACCATGGCCGACCAGTAACGCAGATGCAACACGCGTACCTGGCGCAACACCCCGTCGATCCGATAGCGGATCCGCAGGAAATGAGGTTCCGGCTCAAAGTGGATCTCGCAGCCACCGCCCAGTGTCGCAACAGCAAGTAGCGCGTCCATCAAGCGGACTACGGGATGGCTATAACCACCGGTATCCTGAATCAGGCTCGCTGTGTCGATCGTGCCCGTTTCCAGTTCGTGCAGAATGCCATCAATGGACAATTCATGACCGTAAAACTGCTCGATTGCGGGTTGGATTTCAGCACTGCTAGCCAATCGCCAGATGGGTTTGACCTTTCCCACCAATAGCGCGTTGATCTGATCGCTGGCAACGATGTCGCTCGGGTCGGCACTGGCAATCAGCAGTTCATTGGTTCCAGGATCAAAACTGACGGGGAACAGAGTATGACGTTTAGCCAGTGGCTTTGGTATCCATCGCAAAGCGTTGGGATCAGCAACGATACCCTTGAGACTGACGGCTTCCTCGCCCAGATTGATCGCTAGCGCGCCACGTAATGCCACTTCGGTGATGAAGCCCAACTCCAGCAAGGCTTCGCCCAGAGGCTTGCCCAATGCCTTTTGTTCGAGCAGTGCTATTCGCAACTGATCTTGCGTGATCAGTTGCTGTTCGAGCAGCAAGTCCCCCAACCGAACAGGTGGCTTGTCAGACGAAGTTCGCGTAGTGCTCATGGCAATTGTTGGCAGGGCAAGATTTCAGTCACGAAGTTTCTGGAAAACATGCAGTAGACGATCACTGCCGAAATGTAAAAATCGGTTCGACTACCGTTGCCCATTGCTACTGGCGCTATTGGCAGAAAGTGAGTTGTGCTCAGACTCCCGTGCCCGTAACTGCGCAAGGCGCCTCGCCGCCTCCTTGCCGGGAAAACCTGATTGCTCTCCTGCACCCGTTTTTTCAGCCAACGCCAGTGCGCGCTGATAATACGTCTGTGCCGGACCATACTTGTGCAGACGATCAAGGGCGACGGCAAGATTGTAGGCATGAAACGCGCTACCAGGTTCCAGCGCAAGCGCCTTGAAGTAAGCCTGTTGCGCCTCGGCAATTCGCCCCTCTTGAGCCAGAAGACCGGCCAGCGTAGATAAAGCCACAGCGGATTCCGGATTTCGTTCTGCCATTTCCCGTGCCCGACTGGCCGTCAATTGGAGATCACCTACTGCCGCGAGAGTCAGGAGTCCGGCGCTTGCGCCCGGATGTCCCGGTTGCAGCCTCAATACCTGTTGATAGTAGGCGCGCGCTTCCTCGCGATACCCCTGCCGTTGTGCAATATAGGCCAAACCGAGAAACGCATCACGTTCCCCCGGGTTCTTTATTAAAACCTGCTTATAGCCGGCAACCGCGTCTTCAAATCGGCCACTGGTAAGGGCGGCATACGCTGTATCCAGCTCACTTGGAAGGGCGGGTTTGGTGACGAATATCGGCTGAATTTTTGGTGTCCGGGCCTCCCGGGAGGCTGACTTTCCCTCAGCCGGTCTACCCTTGCCAGCACCTTCTTTTAACGGTTGAGATGGCGGTGAAACATTTTCCGGACTCGACTTGGACGACTGCATTGAATTCGCTGTCGGCGAGGGTGTCGGAATATCGCCTGCGACCTTGGCTTCCGTAGTGCCCTCTACGGTCGCTGGCGATTCAGCGATCTTTTTACCTTCTGGCGGCGCTTCGGTCTCTAAAGTCGTTGCCAGAGGTGCATCCACTTGCGAAACGGAAACTACCGGCCCCAGCCGCGGGCTGGACAGACCCAGAATACTATCCAGGTACCCCAAAAAGAAAGCCCCATTTGCCGCGGCAAACAACAGCGCTACACCACCCAGAATGACCAGGCGACGGTTGGATACTGGCTTCGATGTCTTGGCCGTTGCATCCAGAATCTCGCGGGCAACCTGAGAGGAAGCGACGGGCCTCGAATGCTTTTGCGCGCTCGAACCTGAGGCGGGAGGCTGTTCATTTTCAGCGTGAGGTGAGAGGCTTGGCTCGACACGTGCGGCAGCTGGGCTCGGCCCCTGATCAAGTTTTCGCTCGATGCCAGCTTCTGCGACGACCGGTTTGACAGCCACGTCGGGAGCTGCGGTCTCAAATGGAGCGAACCCGATGGACGAGGAGGCCGCAGGCATCGTTTGATGCAGTGGATCCAGAGTGAGTTCTCCAGTCTTGACGGCGGACTCGACATGTCCATCAGCCGCCAACTCGGCGGGTAACGCCTGCTTTGGCCCGGGTTGACTTGATGCACCCACCGCCGTTACCGGCTTGGCGGGCTCTACATCGCTCGGGCGTGGCAACCCGTCGGACTCAAGTTCAATGGAACGGGACCGAACCGGTGCACTCAACGTTGTTTCAGAAGGGGCGGGATTCTTTTCTGCGGCCGCACGTTGCTCGGCCAACTTCTCCTTTTCTAGGCTGGCGCGCTGCAGGGCATCAAGAAGCAAACTCATGATCAGGGACGCACCGCGGGCGGTTTGCCCTGATCTGCAGGAAGAGTTAAGGCATTACGCGCATTGGGGAGAACAGAACGAAAACTTTGAAAATCTCCATCCAGACTTGAATCCGTCAGGACAGTGGGTCGCAGAAATATCACCAGTTCAGTCTTGCGACTTCTGTTATCAGCATATTTGAATAAATCTCCCACCACAGGAATCCCATTCAGACCCGGAATGCCGTCCTGTTTTCTGTCGCGGGTATCCTGTATCAATCCACCCAAAACAGCAATGTCGCCTGACTGCACTCGCAGTATTGATTCCATCTCCCGGCTCTGCACCACTGGAATCTTGTTCGTTACGTTGTTTTTTGCCAAATCCGGATTCGGATCCGTCGCATAGGAGCTGATACGGCTGATTGTTGGTCTAAGGTTGAGAATAACCTCTCCATGGCTGCTGATCTGTGGAGTGACCGTCATCAGAAAACCAATTGGAACGGTATTGATGACGCTCGCGTAGGTCGCTGCGGTTGCCGCCACGCCCGCACTTGCGAGTGTTCCCGGCGTTACCGTGATCGTGAAGTAAACCTCGTTATCAACCACCTTGAGTACGCTGGTTTGACTATTGAGTACGGAAATCTTTGGGCTCGACAGCACACGAAGCGTGCCAAAGGACTCGAGCAGATTTACCGCAGCCGTTAGCGTAGTTCGTCCGATACTTCTGTTGTAGCTTATTCCCGCAATGCTGCTGAGCACTCCACCGGTAAGCTGCCCACTGCTCGGTCCGGCAGGCTTGAGGGTTATACCTCTGCCGTTGGGAGCTCCACCGCCGCTGTATAACAGCGACCAGTCAATTCCCTGTTGGTAGCGATCCGAAAGATCGACTTCAACGATGGTTGCTTCGATCAGCACCTGGCGCCTGGCGTTGCCCATGATTTCATCAAGAAATTCGCGGATCTTTTCATGCTGACGCTGAGTGGCGCGAACATTGATGATTCCATTTTCCGCATTGGCTATTACGGAACCTGTTTCCCGATAGCTTCCGAGCCGACCACCTGAACTACTTTGCTGCACTACCGACGCAGCCGCTTGCGTTACGGGTTGGTGTGCGGTCGGGGCCGGCTGCGTAACGGTTGCAGTACGAGCAATATTCTGCGCGCCACTGGCGGCATTCGGTGCAGCTGTTGCAGGCGTGGCGATTCGATTGCTGTTCTGGATGACTGGAGTCGCCGTTACTGTGGTGACGGTTGACGGTGCAGTCGCTTGGCCCTCCGCCTGGACCCTGTCTGTCTCTTTCAATAATTCACGAATATTGGCAAGCAGGGTTTCCCAGAACATATTATTGGCCGTATTTTTTATTGTGGTATCGGAAGCATTGCTACCGCTCCCGCCGCCCCCACTTGACCCGGGCCCACCTCCGGTGCTCGCAACATTGGTCGAAGTGCTCACCGAACTTTGCGAACTGCGCGAGATATTCGGATAGTCGATGCGATACATCTTGAGGAACGGCAGGTCTTGAGCGATCGAAAGACTCTTGCCGTTCATCTCATAGCGCATATCCACCTGCTTGCTGATGGTATCGAGAATCTCCGTCAGGGTTTGGTCGAGCACGCTCATCGTGACCTTGCCGCTGATGGAGGGATGCACTGAGACATTGACCTTGGCATCTCTGGCCAAGGCAAACAACAGGTCCTGAACATCCGTCTCATGCACGACGACGCTATACAACTCGGGCTTTTCCGCCGGCTTGGGCGGCTTTGGCATTGGCGGCACAATGGCAAACTCCGGCGCCTTGCCAGCCACGGGTGGCGCGGGTTCAAGATGCTGGGGCGATGGCGGAGGTGCTGGGCTGGCACATGCCGTGAGTAGCGCGACAGAACTCGCGATACCAATCCAGCATCTGTCGACCGAACGCGCGCCGCCGGAAACCGGCACCGCGACGGACTCGTGTAAAAGTTCTAACCGGCTCAAGGTGTTGGCTCCTGTCTGATACCGGCCCAGGTTCTGATAACGGGTTGATTGGCCTTAAGCGGCTCCGGCAGTTTGCGCAGGGCGTCCTTCACCTCTTGATCACTAGGATACTGACCAAGGTAAACGGCTACCCGACTCTTCCCGTTGTAAATGCGATTGTGCGCGTAAATGGACGAAATATCGGTATAGACGCTGGCGTTGCGCACATACTCCAGAAGGCCATCCATCGATGGCAGGCTGGCCAGTTGCAGGGTGAATCCCCGTAGCGTCTTGTCGTTCAATGACTCTTCGGTGCGCTTGACCAACGCTTTGATCCGATCAATGTCGACTTCTGCCGCCACCGGTGTATCTGTCTTTTTCCCAAGTTGCGTCGCGGCAGATGAGGTGATCGACGCCGAAGTCTGGACAGGGGCTTCCGACATCACCGGAGCAATCGGGGTCTTCTCGGCAACAATCAACCTGGTGGCCTTTTTGTCGGGCATGGGAGCCGCGCTGGCTTCTGCGATCATGCCGCTCTTGGCGGCAAGACGCTCAGCGGGAAGCGATGGGTTTGAATGAAATCCACCCAGCCACCAGACAGCGATCATTGCCATGGGCACCGCCAATACCAAACTGGTTGCCAGTGTCCGTAGCCAGCCAAATCCGGATCGAGGACTCGCTACCGGATCGGCATGAAGCTCAGAGCAGGCGGTTTTGACATGATGTTTCTCGACTTGCCTGACACCCTCGGCATACGCCGCGAGCAATGACTTGTCGGCCAGCAGGTTGATGCGTCGAGCACGCCCGTGAGAGGCTTTGAGCAACAAGGCCATCGCGGAAGGGGTGAATAGCCGACCACCACTCCATCCGGCGACACGCAGGCGGTGATCGATGTAGGCCGTCGCCTCGTCCTTGGGCAGAGGAAGTAGTTCAAAGCGATGTATGACCCTGTCTCGCACCTGGCGCAGCCGGCGATCGGCCAGCAGGGTGTCCAACTCCGGCTGGCCAAACAGCATGATGTTCACCAGCTTGTGCCGATCGGTCTCCAGGTTCGACAGCAGGCGCACTTCTTCCAGCGATTCCGGAGGCATTGCGTGGGCCTCGTCGATAACCAACAGCACTCGCGAACCCTGCGCATGCCTGCGCAGCAATTCCTGATGGAGTTGTGCGAGATTTTCCTCCGTCGAGGCCGGCTGACTGGTCAGCCCCAGATCGCGGGAGATAGCGCTGATGATTTCATCGCGGCTGAAACAGGGATTGGCCAAATAGACCGAACTGATATCTTCCGGCAGGCGACTGATCATCAGTCGTGCCAACAAGGTTTTCCCACTGCCGACTTCGGCAACAGAAGTAACAATGCCTTCTTCATGACAGGCCACGTGAAGCAGCGCGGTCAAAATACCGCCGCGCTGACTTCCAGAGAAAAAGAAATCTATATCCGGTGTAATCTGAAATGGCGACCTTTCCAGGTCGAAATGTTTCAGATAGAGAAAGGACATTGCAGACTACCGATCGCGGACAATTTGGGTAGATTCCGGTTCAATTCAACAATTTGAATCATAACAAGCTCGTATCTACTGGAATAGCAATGAACAGAGGGCCCTTGTGGAGGCAGTTCCGGATTCCAAAATCCAATTCATGCGCCGTATCGCCAGAGCCGACTTTTTGGATTCCTTGAATGCCGGTCTGCATCAACATCGTTCGGGTGGCTTTCCGGGGAGGAAATTGGGCCACCGCAATTATGCAAAAAAGCCATCAGCGCGTCTGCTGATTCTTGAAGACCATTTCTGATTGAGGTTGTCACACGTGTTCAATGTTGTTCTCATCGCCCCGGAAATACCCCCCAATACCGGTAACATCATCCGGTTATGTGCCAATACCGGCGCGAAACTGCATTTGGTCGAGCCGCTGGGTTTCGACTTGTCGGCAGCTCAGTTGCGCCGCGCGGGAATGGATTACGCCGAGTTGGCCAGTGTTACGCTTCATCCCGACTGGGCGACTTGTCGCGGAAAACTGGGCGACTCCAGACTCTTCGCGCTGACGACCAAAGGCGTGAACAGCATCACCAGCTCACGCTTTCTTCCCGATGACACATTTGTGTTCGGATCCGAATCGCGCGGCTTGCCGGCCGAGGTGCTGGCAGATATCGATATTGATCACCGACTCCGCCTGCCGCTGATTCCGGGAAACCGCAGCCTGAACCTCTCGAACGCGGTCGCCGTCATGGTGTACGAAGCGTGGCGCCAGCAGGATTTCGCGGGTGGGCGCTAGGCACACCTGAATACAGGAGCTCTATTCGTGTTTCGGATCTCGCGCCATCAGTTGTTCCACGGCCGCTGAAGGCGGAATTCGCCCGTCGAGCACCGCAGTCACGGCATGTGTGATGGGCATGTCAATGCCGAGCTCGGCGGCACGTCGATCGACTTCGCGCGAGGCAGGCACGCCTTCGGCGACATGTCCGAGTTTTCGAACAATATCAGGCAGGTGGAGACCCTCAGCGAGTAGCAGGCCGACACGCCGGTTGCGCGACAGATCGCCGGTACATGTGAGTATCAAGTCACCCATTCCGGCCAGACCCATGAAGGTTTCGCGATTGGCACCCAGCGCCACTCCGAATCGGGTGATTTCCACCAGTCCGCGGGTAATCAATGCGGCTCGAGCGTTCATACCGAGACCCAGTCCGTCGCAAATTCCGGTGGCAATGGCCAGCACGTTCTTCACTGCGCCACCAACCTCGGCGCCAATCAAGTCATCGTTGGCATAGATTCGCAGATTGCCGCCATGCAAGCTTTGCACCATGTCCTCGGCAAAG
>JAIPCS010000034.1 GCA_021738105.1 Sulfuritalea sp. | reverse complement strand
GAGATGCAAGGTGGCACTGCCGGTGGCCTCAATGCAATCGCGCAGGGGCGCGGACAGCGCGTAGATCAGGCTGCCTTCGACACCGTGTGCGGTGATCATCATTTCCCCATCGCGCTGGATCAGGCAGCCGTCTGCAGCCGCGAAGGAGGCGCGGATGGCTTTGACGGGCGTGCCGGCAAAGCGTTCACTCAAGTGCTTGCTCCAGGCGACATTGAAGCCGCAATTGGCCGGTCGCAGGGATTGCACCTCGACACCACGCGCGCTCAACAACTGGGTCCAGGCGCCATCCGAGCCCAGGCGCGCCCAGCTACCGCCACCCAGGGCCAGCACCACAGCATCGGGTTTGACCTTCACTTCACCTGCTGGCGAAACAAAGCGCAAGCTGCGTCCGTCGTCCATCCAGCCGCACCAGCGATGGCGGGCGTGAAATACCACTCTCGCACTTCGCAGTCGATGCAACCAGGCGCGCAGCAGTGGCGCCGCTTTCATTTCCCGCGGAAAGATGCGGCCTGAACTGCCGACAAAGGTCTCAATGCCGAGCCCCTGCGCCCAATCGCGCAACTGTTGCGGACCGAACCCATCAAGCCAGATGCCAACTTCCTTTCGTCGAGTACCGTAGCGGGACGTAAACCGGTCGAGCGCTTCTGAATGGGTGAGATTCAATCCGCCGCGCCCGGCGAGCAAAAACTTGCGACCGACCGATGGCATGGCATCGAAGACCTCGACGCGCAGTCCTGCGGCACTCAATACTTCGGCCGCCATCAGACCGGCCGGGCCGGCGCCGATGACGATTATTCGCGGGGTGTGTGGATCAGGGCTTGGCAAGCTCGGCCAGCGTGTTGGCGAGCCGCACGTAGTCGGCCACGGCGATATCTTCGGCACGCGCCGTCGGCGTGATGCCCAGTGCGGCAAGATCCGCCTCGCTGATAAAAGCGCGCAGCGTGTTGCGCAACATTTTGCGCCGTTGCGAGAACGCGGCCGTGACGACCCGGGCGAACAAGGATGGATCGCTTGCCGTGTCACCAGCGCCGATATTTTCCGGAACGGCACGCGGGATCATGCGTACGATGGCCGAGTCGACCTTCGGCGCCGGATTGAAAGCACCGGGCGGGACGACAAACATGCGTTCCATGTGATAGTGGTATTGCAACATGACCGACAGGCGCCCGAAATCCTTGGTGCTCGGTTCGGCCACCATGCGGTCGACCACTTCCTTTTGCAGCATGAAGTGCATGTCATAAACCAGCGGCGCGAATGGCACCAAATGAAACAGCAGCGGACTGGAGATGTTGTAGGGCAGGTTGCCGACGATCTTCAACGGGCCCGAGCTTTTCAGTGCACCGAAATCGAACTTGAGCGCGTCGCCCTCGTGTATCGTCAGTCGCTCGGGCGGAAAGCGGTCTCTCAGGCGTGCGATCAGGT
The DNA here is from genome assembly GCA_021738105.1 of Sulfuritalea sp. Next base: position 18,881 of record JAIPCS010000034.1, on the reverse strand, counting down.
CGCGGTCGATTTCAACGACATGCAGATGATCGATGCGTTCCAGCATTGGCTCGGTGATCGCACCCAGCCCCGGTCCGATCTCAACCACGGTATCGCCGGCGCGTGGCCCGATCGTATCGACGATCCGGTGAATGACGCCGGGCGAGACCAGGAAATTCTGCCCAAAGCGTTTGCGCGCGACGTGGCCCTGTTGTTGCGTCATGTGTTGGTAAGAGCACTACGCACGGGCATGCCGTCGTGGAACAGGGTCAGCGTGCCGGGCGCAAATGTGGTCCAGGCTTCGTTGTCGGTCAGCGGTAGGGTGGCGATCACGGCAACGCGATCATCGGGATTGGTGGCCTCACTGAAATCCACGCTGACGTCCTGATCCCTGAGATGGGCGACCGCGAACGGAGCTTTACGCACGATGTAGCAGAGCTTGCTGGAGCAGTGAGTCAACAGGCAGTCGCCACTGGAAAGCAGGAAGTTGAATTCGCCATACCGGGAAATCTGTCCCGCGAGATTGACGAGCGCTGCGAGCAACATTTCCTGCGGCGGCATCCCGGTGGGGAAGCGCTGGCGCAATTTCTGCAGGATGTAACAGAACGCACGCTCGGAATCGGTATCACCGACAGGCGTATAGCTGCCGTCCATCGTCGGCAGGAATTCCTTCAAATTTCCGTTGTGGGCGAAGATCCAGTAGCGGCCCCACAGTTCGCGCTGGAAGGGATGCGTATTTTCCAGCGTAATTTTTCCTTGCGTCGCCTTGCGGATATGGGCGATCACGTTCTTCGAGCGGATCGGGTAGCTATGCACCAGCTCGGCCACCGCCGATTGCGCCGAGGGCTCGACATCGAGAAAGACCCGGCAGCCCAGGCCCTCGAAGAACGCAATACCCCAGCCGTCCCGATGGATGTCGGTGAGCCCGCCACGCGTGCGAAACCCCTCGAATGAAAAACAGATGTCGGTGGGGGTGTTGCAGTTCATGCCAAGTAGTTGACACATGATTAGTCGTCCCGGCGTGAAGCAATTGCGATCGCGGCGTCCACCGCGGCAAACAGACTGTTGGGCGACGCTTTCCCAGTGCCGGCGAGATCCAGCGCTGTGCCATGGTCCACCGATGTTCGAATGACCGGAAGCCCAAGCGTGATATTGACGCCCTGGTCGAATGCCGCGTACTTGAGCACCGCGAGGCCTTGATCGTGATACATCGCCAATTGTGCGTCGGATCCCGCCAGAACGTTTCTGGTGAATAACGTATCTGCAGGTAAGGGCCCCACAAGATCCATTCCTTCGGCGCGCAGCCTGTCCAACACCGGAGTAATGACCTCAATCTCTTCGCGACCCATGTGCCCGCTTTCGCCGGCATGCGGGTTGAGTCCGGCAATGAGGATGCGCGGTTGAGAGATGCCGAACTTGAGCGTCATATCGGAATGCACGATTCGTAATGTTGCTTCGAGATCAGCTTGTGTGATCGCCGCCGGGACATCCTTCAGCGCAAGATGAGTCGTAGCCAGCGCAACGCGCAACTTCACATCTTGAGTCTCGGCTGCGAGCATCATCACTACACGAGGAGTGGAGGTATGCTGGGCAAGGTATTCCGTATGTCCGCTGAAGGCGATTCCGGCGTCGTTGATCACGCCTTTGTGCACCGGAGCTGTCACCATCGCTGAAAATTCGCCCGATTTGCAGCCAGCCAGCGCCGTATCAAGCAGACGCAGAACGTAAGGCGAATTGCGCGGGTCAAGATGTCCAGCAGTGCAGGGCGTGGCAAGCGGAATGTGGCGAATTACCAGCCTGTGTGGATCCAGTCCCAGGGAGTTTGCGCGTTCGGAAATCAACTGGCGATCGCCAATAACGAGCAGGCGCGCGGGCCACGAACGCTCAAGCAATCGCAGACAGATTTCCGGACCGACACCGGCAGGCTCGCCCGAAGTGACGGCGATCACGGGTAGCGCCGGATGCGTCGGGCTAGCGTTCTTCGTTGCGGTATTCGACATAGGCGCGGTCGCGCATTTGCCGGACCCAGTCCTGATAGGCTTCGTCCGACTTGCGTTCACGCAATACCTTGCGTGCGACGAGACGCTTGCGCTCTGCTGTCGCATCCTCGGTTCTACGTTCAAGTACCTGGATCAGGTGGAAGCCAAAAGGTGATTTCACAGGCCCGCTGATTTCGTTGATCTTGAGTGCATCCATGGCTTTTTCGAATTCGGGCACGGTGTCTCCCTGATTCAGCCAGTCGAGGTCCCCGCCATTGGTCGCCGAGAGATCGTTGGAGTACAGACGCGCAAGTTCGGCAAAATCCGCACCATTGTCCAGTCGCTCCTTGAGACCGATCAACTTGTGCTTAGCCTCGTCTTCCGACACGAGTTCGTTGATCTTGATCAGAATGTGCCGAGCGTGAGTCTGCTTTAACTGCAGCGTCTGATCGGCACCGCTTTCACCCTGTCTGGATATCAATTTGACGATATGAAAGCCGGCCGGGCTGCGCAAAATGTCGCTGACTTCGCCAGGCTTCAGCTTCTTGACAGCATCTGCGTAGAGCGCCGGCAAGCGGTCCAGTTGCCGGCGCCCCATGAATCCGCCAGTGAGCCCGTCGGGTACTTCCGAATAGCTTGCAGCTACTTTCGCGAAATCCTCACCACGCTGAATTTCATCATATGCGGCCCGGGCTTTTGCACCAATTCGCATCAATTGGTCGGGGGTTGCCTGTTCGGGGACGCGCAGGACAATGTGTGCAGTGTCGACTTCGATGGCTCCGGCGTTGCTGCCCTGATCCGGATTGGCCAGGTAGTTGTCGATTTCACCATCGGTAACCACGATCCTGCTTTCCACTTCCCTTTCCCGCAGGCGTGCCAGAATGATTTCCTCGCGAATTTCTTCGCGAAATTTTGTCCACAAAATGCCGTCTTTTTCCAGGGCGGCCCGGAAGTCTTTCAAGGAGAGCCGATTTCCATCAGCGATACGGCGCATGGCTGCATCAAGCTCAACGTCGGAAATGAGCAGGCCGGTTTCCTTGGCAAATTGCAGCTGCACGCGATCGCTGATCATGCGTTCCAGGATTTGCTTTTCCAGAACGTCACGCGATGGTGGCTGCACTTTTCGATCCCGCAGCTGGCGTTCTACCGTAGCGATACGGGCACTCAGTTCAAATGCGGTTATTGCTTCGTCATTGACCACCGCAATGATGCGATCAACTTCTATCGGCAGGGCGCGACGGCTCTGTGCATGAACGGGCGTAGTGGAAAGGCCCAGCAAGAAACAAAGCAGCAGAAAACGAATAATCATTGCGGATCGAGTGATGTGGTTACATCCCGCTGATTGACAATGTCATAGCCGGGAACGCTGCGTTTCAGAATGTCAAGCGGGTTGGATCCGATTTTTGCAAAATCGTTCAACTCAAGCTGAAAGAACAGCGCGGTGTTTGACGATTGGGTTTGCGTTGCCAGACGCTGCATGACAACGCGTCCTATCCAGCATCCGCCGTCATATTCCAGTCCGGCAACAGACTCGATCATGCGGCCGTCCTTGGTTGAGTAGTTGAAGCGTCCCACGGCATGCCATCCCGCTGAAAGAGGAGATTGTCCTGAAATATCTATCTGGCCTATTTGATCCCGGGTGTAGCGGTATTCAACGTTCAGGAGCCTTCCCTTCTCAGGCTGATACCGACCTCCGATGTTGAATCTCTCCAAACGATTTAACCGCGGATTGTATTGTGCGTCAGAGTTGGCGTAGAGCTTGTTAGGTTGGATGGTGATTGCAAGAGATCCAAGGTAATCTGTCTGGCGGTCGCTGCGCAGTACCTCTCCTGGTAGACCAGTTTTCTGAGTGCTGAAATACAGTCGTTGTCCGAGCGCAGCACGAACCGACTCAATACCGGTCAGCGGATCCAGCACTCGCGAGGTGACCATTGCTGTAATTTGATTGGCATCTCCGATTCGATCACCACCAGAATAGCGGTTCTCACCGAAAATTTGAGCGAAATCGAATCCAACTACACCAGTATCGAATACTGGATATTGGCTTTGATCACGACTCGGTACAAATAAGTAGTAGAGACGTGGTTCAAGTGTTTGGGATGCCTTGTTGCCAAACCAGTTGAGCTCCCGCTCGAAAGCTATTCCGGAGTCAACGCTGAAGATCGGTACGGTGCGAGTGAGTTTCTCAGCTTCGCCTATCGGCTGACGATCACGATCGTAGCTTGTGTAATGCAATCCTATCTTGGGTGTGACGTTAAAAGCCACAGTATTCAAGGGTAGCGAAATCTGTGGATATAGTGTGAAACGTCTTGCCTGTTCAAGAGTCGGCGTTCTGTTGCGAAAGTTGACATATTCACCGCTGAATATTCCAGTGAGCCCGAGGGGGAGGTTTCTTCGATTGGCGTTAACCGTCAATTGAGGCAAACGTTGGTAGGGTTCCGCTATTGCGGGCAGTGAGGGATCCTGCAGTGTCTGATAGCTCTGTACCAAAAGATCGGTCGACCACCAGCCACCACTGTAATTGAGCGTACCTTGACGCAGTAAATTGGTTTGGGCAATTGCCGCCGAGCCACTGGCTAGATCACTGAAAAAGGTGCTGTCGGAAGCGCCGTTGATATCCAGTGACCCGGAAAACCCGTACCCCAGATTTTGCCTGTGAGACAGTGAATAGGAAGATCGATTCTTGTTCGTAAGTTTATCGGTTGGTAGGTACTGACCTAGTATTGTGCCGGCGTACGTGGGCGTTAAATAGCGATACTCGCCATTCCACAGTGTTCCACGCTTGGCCATGAGGCGTGGTGAAACAGTCGCATCCATGTTCGGGGCGATATTCCAATAGAAGGGCTGGGTGTACTCGAAACCGCCGCTGCTGGTTGAACCAAACGTCGGACTCAGCAGCCCGCTCTTGCGCTCGTTGTTGAGAGAGAAACTCAGCCAGGGCGAGTAGAGAATCGGCACACCCTTGAAGTACAGTGTGGCGTTGCTGGCGGTGCCACGTTGTTCGTCGTAGTCAAGGTGCAGATCTGCTGTTCGTGCAAACCAGTCTGGATCGCGCCCGGCGACGGGAGTACATGTGCTGTAGGTTGCGTCGGTGAGCCGGTACTTTCCTTCTCCCTCGAATTCCATGCGTTTGGCAGCACCCTGAGCCGTGGCAAGTCCCGGACTGCTCTGATCCTCGGTATCCGTCAAAAGTGTCGCTTTGGAACCGGTCTTTGCTCGACGAATGCTGTACCCGGGTTGCTCGAAAAAGCCGGTGCTGTCGCTCAACTTCATGCTCATGCTGGGCCCATGCACACGAGCGCCGTCGCGCGCGAGTCGGACATTGCCTTCCGCTTCAACCACGTCAGCTTCCTGCCAGTAGGTTATCCGGTCGCTATTGAGAATCGAGTTCCGCTTGCGGACTTCGACACTGCCCTCGGCGAGCACTTTGACATCGGTGGTGCCGGCGATGTGGTCGGCAGCAATGAAAGTCGGCAACTCTTCGTTCGGCTGTACCAAATGCGGCAGGATGCCGGCAGAGCTGCGCAGAGTGGGTTCAGGCAAATCTCCAGTCGCGACGTGCGCCGAATAGAGCGGCGGAAGTGCCGGACGCTCTGCGACCAGAGGCGGTTCCTCGGGTTGCTTGATCGCCGGGACGGGTGAAGCGCTGGGTTGCGGCAATGCTGCGGTATTTTCTTCTTTCCGTTGCAACTTCTCGGGCGCCAACGTGAGAGGTGCCGGACTCGGTGCAGATGGTGTTGGCTGCAAACTATTGCCGGCAGCAGCTTGCCGAGTTGACGCTTTTGGGGTGTCAAGAGAGCGTTCCTGTCTCGGTGCAGTAGTGTTGGCCTGTGATTCCGCCACCTGATTTTGGGACGGCGCAGCGACTGGTGCGGCCGGGGGGGGCGCGACCGGGATGGACACTGCTGTCACCGGTTTGGCAAGAACGGCGGGTTCGACGACAGGGTGACTAGGTGGAGTACCCGCACCCAATAGGGCAGGATCAATTCGCAGAGGCGGCAATGCGTCTGCAGCCGCGGAACCAGCGGTCAGAGCCAACAAGGCAACGAGTGAGCCGGCGCCGAAATGTCCGCGATGCGATTGAGACATGCTGTATCTATAAGTGGGCGCAACGGTGACGGAAGGGCGCTTCACAATAACGCGTGCACCCGTCACGCGTACTGCCTGCAGATTAGCTGTTTCCGGCCGATGCTAGAATCGCGGATTCTATCACTTCGTGCCTGCGGAACGCGCTGCCAGACAAAGCTTTTGCGCCATTTTCGCGGCCTTTCTATGGAACGCCAGAAGCAGATTCAAACTTGGCTGACGGCCTTGTGGCCGGGACGCAGCTTCAGCATCGCGCCGGCGTCGGCCGATGCCAGTTTTCGTCGTTATTTTCGGATTACGCTCGACGATCAGACTACTCGCGTTGTCATGGATGCGCCGCCTGCGAGTGAAGACTGTCGACCCTGGCTGCATGTGCAGCAGATCTTTCAATCGGCTGGAGCGCATGTTCCGGAAGTGCTGGCCCAGAATCTGGAAAGTGGTTTTCTGCTGCTTTCAGATCTGGGAAACCAGACGTATCTTCAGGCATTGAGTGCCGACAATGCCGAACCGCTCTATGCCGATGCCATTGCCACGCTGATATCCATTCAACAGTCCAGCCGTCCCGCCGTGTTGCCTGAATATGATCGTGCGCTGCTGCTTCGTGAGCTTGAACTGTTCCCCGAGTGGTATCTGGGTCGGCATCACAATTTATCTCTGTCCGACGCCGAGAAGGGCGCTATACAAACCGTTTTCGAACGGATTCTGGCAGTAAATCTCTCGGAACCGAAGGTATTTGTGCATCGCGATTATCACTCGCGCAATCTCATGCGTATCGACAATTCGGAGACCGTCAATCCTGGGGTCATCGATTTTCAGGATGCGGTCTATGGTCCGATCAGCTATGACATGGTTTCTCTGCTCAAGGATGCATATATTGAGTGGGATGAGGGGCTGGCGCTTGATTGGCTGGTGCGCTACTGGGAGCGCGCGCGCGCTGTCGGCTTGCCGGTAGCCGCGGATTTTGGAGACTTTTTCCGCGACTACGAGTGGATGGGTGTGCAACGGCACATCAAGGTGCTGGGCATATTCGCACGGCTGTACCATCGTGACGGCAAGGACGGATACCTCAAAGATCTGCCGTTGGTTGAACGCTACTTGCGCAAGGCTTGCGAACGCTATAGCGAACTCGGTCCGCTGCGCAAACTGCTCGACCGTGTGGAAGACAAGGTTACGGTGCTGGGTTACACGATGGACAAGCATGCATTGCGATGAAGAGACGTTTAGTGTGGAAATCGCAGCGGGGGTCCAGCGCAAGGCACGGAATTCACCGTGTCTTTGCAGGTGAAGCTTTTCACCCGGATTGACGAAGCTGCGCCATGAAAGCCATGATTCTTGCCGCCGGTCGTGGCGAACGCATGAGACCTTTGACCGACCGGATCCCGAAGCCCTTGTTGACTGTTGGCGACAAGCCGCTGATTGTCTGGCATCTGGAACGACTGTCGGCCGCCGGGTTGCAAGAGGTGGTCATCAACCACGCACACCTCGGCGCACAAATAGAAAATGCGCTCGGCGACGGCGCGCGCTGGGGGCTTTCGATTCGTTATTCGGCCGAGCCCGAAGGTGCACTGGAAACCGCTGGCGGTATTGCAAATGCGCTGCCCATGCTGGGGAGCGAAGAGCCGTTTCTGGTGGTCAATGGCGACATTTTTTGCGACTGGAGTTTCGCGAGGGCCGGGACGGCATTGAGACCAGGTGATCTCGCACATCTGGTAATGGTTCCGAACCCACTGCATCATCCGCACGGAGACTTTTTTCTCTCTGGAAATGACGTCGTCGCAAAAATCGATGCACAGGCTAGTTTGCGCGGCTCCCCGGGGATGAACACGTTCAGTGGTATCGGCATCTATCAGCCACAGCTTTTTGCAGAAATCGAGCGCGGTCGGCCGGCAAAGCTCGCCCCTTTGTTGCGGGAAGCGATGGCAGCCGGGCGGGTCTCTGGAGAGTTGCATTCCGGTTCTTGGGTGGATGTCGGCACGCCTGAGCGCTTGGCGGATCTGAACGCCGAGCTGCGCTCGCTATAATCAATCAATGGATACATCGCGTTTTCCGCTAGATAGCTCTTTCGAGCCGTACCGCCAGCGCCGACTTTTATTGATCGAGCGCATGGAGCGTGGCGGCGGTGGCATCGCTGTCATCCCTACCTCGGCAGAACAGGCGCGCAACCGGGATACGCATTTTCCTTATCGCGCCGATAGCTATTTTCAGTATCTGACCGGTTTCTGTGAACCCGAAGCGGTGCTGGTGATCGTCGTCGGAAAGGGAGACGTCGCTTCACGCTCCCTATTGTTCTGCCGTGAGAAGAATCTTGAGAGAGAGATTTGGGATGGATTTCGCCATGGACCGGAAGGTGCACGCGAACTATTTGGCTTCGACGAAGCGTATGCGGTGGACGAATTCGATACGAAGCTGGCCGATATGCTCGCCGACCAGCCCGCGCTATGGTTCTCCATCGGCAACGACACGGGATGGGATCAGCGAATAGCGGCGGCAATGAATACTGTGCGCGCTGCGAGTCGTTCAGGCAAGCGTGCACCGGCAGTGGTACGCGATGTACGTGCCGACCTGGACGCCATGCGCCTGATCAAGGATACGGCCGAGCTGGCGATCATGCATCGGGTTGCAGCGATTTCAACCGATGCTCACATTCGCGCCATGCGCTTTGCCGCACCTGGCCGGTTCGAATACGAAGTCGAGGCCGAGTTGCTTCATGAGTTTCGCCGCCGCGGCTGCGAGTTTCCCGCCTACACATCCATTGTCGCCGGTGGCGCCAACGCCTGTGTGCTTCATTACGTCGGTAACGATCAGGAGTTGCGCGACGGCGACCTGCTGCTGATCGATGCCGGTGGTGAACTCAACGGATATGCGTCCGACATCACGCGAAGCTTCCCGGTAAATGGCCGGTTCAGCGGACCGCAAGCGGATGTGTATCGACTGGTGCTGGAGGCGCAGGCTGCCGCTATTTCTGCAGTGCACCCCGGTGCGACATTTGCAGAGCCCCATGATGCGGCTCTGCAAGTGCTGGTACAAGGCATGATCGATCTAAAACTGTTGCGCGGATCGCTCGATCAGGCGATGGAGGAAGAAAGCTACAAGCGTTTCTACATGCATCGCACCAGCCACTGGCTGGGCAAGGACGTACATGATGCGGGCGAATACAAGGCGGGTGAAAATTGGACGCCGCTCGTTCCCGGAATGGTATTGACCATTGAGCCCGGCTGCTACATCCGACCCTCGGATGATGTGCCCGAGCCGTTCTGGAATGTCGGCGTGCGTATCGAAGACGACGCTGTCGTGACTGCAACCGGCTGCGAGATCATCACTGCAGCTGCGCCGAAAGCGATCGCCGACATTGAAGCGCTGATGCGAGACGCCCGTGGCAAATGAAGCCTCAGCCCAAACCCCGAGCGTAGCGAACCAGACTAGTCACCGTCTTCCTCAGGAAAGGGGACCGGGAGAGAATCAGCAATTGTGTGTGACTGGCGACGCGCGCGGCCACGTTGCCATCGTTGGTGGCGGCCCGGCGGGTATGGCACTGGCACTCGCACTGAAAATCCACGGTATAAGGTCCGAGATTTTTGAGGCGCGCGAGCGATCTGCAGTGCGCAAGGATGCCCGGGTTCTGGCGTTGTCCGACGGCGCCCGGCAGATACTTGAGTGGCTGGGTGTATGGCCGGGCCTCGGTGCAACGCCCATCGAAACAATTCACGTGTCGCAGCGCGGTGGATTTGGACGCAGTTGTTTGCGCGCTGCCGAGCACAACCTGAAGGCGCTGGGTTGGGTATTGCCGGCCAATAACCTTATTGCAGCGCTTGATACGGCCATCGCCGCTGCCGGCATCATTTATCACCAGAACACAAAAGTCGGCGCCGGCGACACGGCAAATTTTGCACTGACTGCATTTGCCGAAGGTGCAGTCGACGCCAGTGCTGGCGTTCATCGCGACTATGGACAGCAAGCAGTGCTGTGTTCGGTGAAAATTGCTTCGTCCCATCGCAATGTTGCCTGGGAGCGATTCACCAGTGAAGGACCGGTAGCGCTTCTTCCGTTGGGTGACGAGTATTCAGTCGTACTGACCTGCGCCGACGAAGATGTGGCGGCAATCAATGCCATGGACGATGAGACTTTTCTGGCGCTGCTGCAGCAGCGCTTTGGTAGCCGTCACCGGTTTATTGCGGCGAGTCCCCGCATGGCATATCCGCTGGGACTGCGCTATAGGCACGTACCGGTCGGTGACCGCCAGGTCTGGTTGGGCAATGCCGCTCAGACACTGCATCCAGTCGCCGGGCAGGGATTCAATCTCGCCCTGCGAGATATCTGGGAGTTGGCTCTGCACCTGAATGGTGCCGAAGATCCCGGCAGTGAGCAGCTGCTCGCTGCCTACGCGCGCGGCCGCGCGCTGGACCGGCGAGGTGCGATTGGGTTTACCAATATATTGCTGGACAGTTTCGCTTCCGAGTTTGCGCCGCTAAAGCATGCGCGCGGAGCCGGGCTCCTGGCACTTGATCTGTTGCCGCCTCTGAGGAGCTTCGTGGCGAAGCGAATGATTTACGGTGCCCGTGCCTGGCCTTGAGGTCCGAAGGCATGATTCCTGCTCGGTCGAACTCTGATAAATAGTCTCGATTGCCGCAGGGGTGCTTTGCGTTAAAATCCTCGCCTCCCCCACCCGTATTCCTATCATCCCGACATGGACTTCCTCGGCTTTCAGTTGCGCAACAATCTGTTTGTCGCGCCCATGGCCGGGGTTACGGATCGTCCATTCCGGCAGCTATGCAAATCACTCGGCGCCGGACTTGCCGTATCTGAAATGGTGACCTCGAACTCGCTGCTGTATGGCAGCGCCAAAACGCGACGTCGTGCCAATCATGAGGGTGAAGTGGATCCCGTTTCGGTGCAGATCGCCGGGGCCGACCCGAGCATGATGGCCCAGGCCGCTCGTCACAATGCGGACAATGGCGCGCAGATCATCGACATCAACATGGGTTGCCCGGCGAAGAAGATTTGCAACGTCATGGCCGGCTCGGCGCTGATGCAGAACGAACCTCTGGTGGCAAAAATACTTGAAGCCGTGGTCGCCGCCGTGCCCGACACGCCGGTGACGCTCAAGTTCCGTACCGGCTGGAATCGCGAGAACAGGAATGCGCCGCGCATCGCGCGTATCGCCGAGGCGTCGGGCATTCGCGCGATTGCCATTCACGGGCGTACCCGCGCCGATCAATACATGGGCGAAGCGGAATACGACACCATTGCCGCAGTCAAATCTCAGGTCGGAATCCCGGTGATTGCCAACGGCGACATCAGTACACCGCAAAAAGCGCGCTACGTGCTTGATTACACCGGTGCGGATGGCGTAATGATCGGTCGCGCGGCGCAAGGACGGCCCTGGTTGTTTCGCGAGATTGAACACTTCCTGAACACCGGCGAGCTGTTGGCGCCGCCGAAGGTGGAAGAAATCCATGGCATTCTGCGCAGTCATTTGGCGGACTTGTATAGTTTCTACGGCGAAGAGACAGGTGTTCGAATTGCGCGCAAACATATCAGCTGGTACACAAAAGGTCTCGCCGGCGCAGCGCATTTCCGGCACGCCATGAATCAGATGCAAGGTGTTGATCAGCAGTTGAATGCAACCGACGAGTTCTTTCTCGGCCATGCGGCGGCAAACGAGCATCTACTGTATGAAGACTGCCCAGAAGAAATGATGGCTGCATGAGCAACGAAATTCCCGAGTGCGTGCGACGCAATCTCAATCGCTATTTCCGCGATCTGGATGGCCAGGCACCTCACGCAATCTACGACATGGTGCTGAAGTGCGTGGAGCTGCCCATGCTGGAGGTCGTGATGAAGCAGGCCGGCGGCAATCAGACTATCGCCGCCGAGATGCTGGGCATCAGTCGCGGCACTTTGCGCCGCATGTTGGTCGACCACGAATTGATTTAAATCCAGAGAGGTTTCCATGAAAGTCACACAGGCGCTGATCAGCGTTTCCGACAAGCGCGGCACGGTGGATTTCGCCCGCGGCCTGGCCCAGCTTGGCGTCAAGCTTCTGTCCACCGGCGGCACCGCCAAATTATTGCGCGACGCCGGACTTGATGTCACCGACGTTTCCGACTACACGGGTTTTCCTGAAATGCTTGATGGCCGTGTCAAGACACTGCACCCGAAAGTACACGGTGGCATTCTGGGCCGGCGCGACCTGCCTGAGCATCTTGCGATCATGAAAAAGCACGACATACCCGCCATCGATCTCGTGGTAGTGAATCTCTACCCCTTCCGCGAAACCGTGGCCAAGTCTGGATGCACGCTGGAGGACGCGATCGAGAACATCGACATCGGCGGTCCGACCATGGTGCGTGCGGCAGCAAAGAACCATGGCAATGAACAAGGTGGTGTGGCCGTGGTCACTGATCCCGAGGACTACGCCCCAATACTCGAAGAGATCAAGGCCGGCGGAGCCGTTTCCTACAGAACCCGTTTTGCGTTGGCGAAAAAGGCCTTCACTCACACCGCGCGCTACGACTCGGCCATCGCCAATTGGCTGACTTCGCTTGATGCAGAAAACCGGCCGGGCGTGTTTCCGGAAAAGCTGCAACTTGCTTTTGACAAGGTGGAAACCTTGCGCTACGGCGAAAATCCGCACCAGCAGGCTGCTTTCTATCGCGAAACCGCCGTTGTTGTCGGCAGCATTGCGAGCTACCAGCAGATTCAGGGCAAGGAGCTGTCTTACAACAATATCGCCGATGCCGATGCGGCATGGGAATGCGTCAAGGCTTTTGACAGTTCGGTCGGCCCTGCTGCCTGCGTCATCGTCAAGCATGCCAATCCTTGTGGCGTCGCCGTTGGGGCGAATGCCGAGGAAACCTATCGCAAGGCCTTCAAGACTGACCCGACCTCCGCTTTCGGCGGCATCATCGCGTTCAATGTGGCAATCGACAAACCCGCTGCCGAGGCCATTGCCGGGCAGTTTGCCGAAGTCATCATCGCTCCTGAAATTACCGAAGACGCGCGTGCTGTTTTTGCGGCCAAGCAGAATCTGCGCGTACTCGTTGTGCCGCTCGGTAAAACCGCTGGGGCGTTTGACTACAAACGGGTTGGGGGCGGGCTGCTGCTGCAAAGTGCCGATGAGGCGCGCATTACCCAGAACGACATCAAGGTCGTGACCAAGCGCGCACCCTCTGCACAGGAGATGAGTGATTTGTTGTTTGCGTGGCGAGTGGCCAAATACGTCAAGTCGAATGCCATCGTCTATTGCAAGGATGGCATGACAGTGGGTGTCGGAGCGGGTCAGATGAGCCGTGTCGATTCCGCGCGCATCGCCGCCATCAAGGCAGAGAACAATGGCCTGACCGTAGTCGGGTCGGTCGCGGCATCTGACGCATTCTTTCCCTTCCGCGATGGTCTCGATGTATTGGCCAAGGCCGGGGCGACTGCGGTCATCCAGCCTGGCGGTTCGGTGCGCGACGCCGAAGTGATCGCCGCGGCAGACGAGCAGAATCTGGCGATGATAGTGACCGGCTACCGGCATTTCCGGCATTGAAATTCAATTTCCACAGAGCAGGCAGGCGTTGCAGGGAAAAGCTTCAATGGCGACTCCCGGAAAACTCTGTGGTTGAAAAGGTGTTTTCATGAAGATACTGGTAGTCGGCTCCGGTGGTCGAGAGCATGCGATGGCCTGGCGTCTGGCGCAGGCGCCCGGCTTGCAAAAGGTCTATGTTGCGCCGGGCAATGCGGGCACCGCACTTGAGCACGACCTGGAAAATCTGCCAATCAGCGACATCAACGAACTGGCCGATTACGCCGCGCGCGAAAAAGTGCACGCTACGGTGGTCGGTCCTGAAGCACCGTTGGCGGAAGGCATTGTGGACGTGTTTCGGTCCCGCAATCTGCGCATCTTCGGGCCGACAAAGGCCGCAGCGCAATTGGAAAGCTCGAAGGATTTTGCCAAGCGTTTCATGAGCCGGCACAATATTCCGACGGCAAAATATGAAACCTTTACGGATGTACAGGCTGCGCACGCCTACATCGACGCCGAAGGCGTACCCATTGTGGTCAAGGCGGATGGCCTGGCTGCGGGCAAGGGCGTAGTGGTGGCGATGGACCTGGCCGAAGCCCACGCCGCCGTCGACATGATGCTCGCCGGGAACACGCTTGGTGATGCCGGCGCACGTGTCGTAATTGAGGAATTCCTTGACGGTGAGGAAGCCAGTTTTATTGTCATGGCCGACGGCCGCCATGCGCTCGCACTGGCAACCAGTCAGGATCACAAACGCCTCAAGGATGGTGACCAGGGACCGAATACTGGCGGCATGGGCGCCTACTCACCGGCACCGGTGGTAACTCCCGGCATTCACGCCCGCGTCATGCGCGAAGTGATCATGCCGACCATCAACGGCATGGCCGCTGACGGCATTGTCTACACGGGCTTTCTCTATGCCGGGTTGATGATCAAGCCGGATGGCGGTTTGCGCGTACTCGAATTCAACTGCCGCATGGGCGACCCGGAAACACAACCGATCATGCTGCGACTGAAAAGCAATTTTGTCGAACTGGTCGATGCCGCCATTGACGGCCGGCTGAACGAAGTCGAAGTCGAGTGGGACCGGCGGGTCGCGCTGGGTGTGGTCATGGCTGCGGCCAACTATCCGGCGACGCCACGCAAAGGCGACGTAATTCGTCATCTTCCGGCACCGCAAGAAGACAGCCACGTATTTCACGCCGGCACGACTCAGAAAGATGGCGAAGTAGTTACCGCCGGAGGCCGCGTGCTTTGCGTCACGGCGCTTGGCGACAATGTCAGGGCCGCGCAAAAGCGCGCCTACGAGGTGCTCGACCCGATCAGTTTTGACGGCATGCAGTGCCGCCGAGACATAGGGTTCCGCGCTATCAAGCGATGATTTTGCCCCCCGCCACGCTCGGCATGCTGGGTGGCGGCCAGCTCGGTCGCTTTTTTGTCATTGCAGCTCATGAACTGGGTTATCGAGTACTGGTTCTCGATCCCGATCCGCAAAGCCCTGCCGGTCGTCTCGCAGACAGGCATCTGATAGCCGCTTATGATGATTCCGACGCACTGAACCAGATGGCGGAGTCCTGTGCCGCCGTGACAACCGAATTTGAGAATGTCCCGGCGGATAGTCTGGCGTATCTATCCAAATTCATACCTGTGCGGCCGGGTGCCGATGCCGTTGCGATCAGTCAGAATCGTAGTAACGAGAAAAGTTTTCTCAAGCAGCACGGCTTTCCGCACGCGCCCTATGCAGACATCCGCGAGGAGGCCGACCTCATGGAGGCCAACCCGGGGCTTTTCCCGGGCATTCTCAAAGTCGCCCGCTTCGGCTACGACGGTAAAGGGCAGGTGCGCGTCGGGAGTCGCGAAGAGGCGCTGCTGGCGTATCGGCAGACCAGGAGCGAACACTGTGTTCTTGAGCAAATGCTGCCGCTGGATTTCGAAGTGTCCGTGGTGTTGACCCGCGATGCTGCCGGTGTCGTCAAGTGCTTCCCGACCGTCGAAAACAGTCATCGACACGGCATTCTGGATGTTTCAATTGTTCCCGCCAGAACCCATGGTTGTCTAGCCGGCAATGCCGAAGAGCTCGCCGAAGGTATCGCACAGAAAATGGCCTATGTGGGCACGCTGGCCGTCGAGTTTTTCATCGTGCGCGGACAGCTTGTCGTGAATGAAATTGCCCCGCGTCCGCACAACTCGGGACACTTCAGTCTCGATGCATGTGTCACCGATCAGTTTGAGCAGCAGGTGCGTGCCCTCGCTGGTTTGCCCTTGGGCGAGGCGCGGGCGCATTCGGCCGCCGTCATGGTGAATCTGCTGGGCGACCTGTGGTATCAACATGACTCCAGTCAAAGTCACGAGCCGGACTGGAAGCAATTGCTCGCGATACCCAATCTCAAGTTACATCTGTACGGCAAGCATCACGCTCGTCCCGGGCGCAAGATGGGACATTTCACGGTGATTGGCAAAGATGCGGAGCAAGTACAAAAGTCGGCGCTGGCGGCACGGCGGCTGATTGGCATCAGCAATGACGACCCCGGGAATTGAGATATCGCGTGCAGCAGACGCGCTGCGTGCCGGCGAACTGGTCGCGTTTCCCACCGAAACGGTTTACGGCCTGGGCGCCGATGCCGGCAATGCTCGGGCCGTCGCACGAATCTTCTCTGCAAAAGGGCGACCCGCCGATCATCCGCTGATCGTTCATCTGCCCGATGTCTCGCATCTGGAGCGCTGGGCTGCGGATATTCCAGAGATGGCGTTCAAGCTTGCCGCCGCTTACTGGCCCGGGCCCTTGACCTTGATCCTGAAGCGGCATCCGACGGTTCTGGATGCTGTTACCGGTGGTCAGCAGACCGTTGGACTACGGGTGCCGAATCACCCGCTGGCCCTGCAACTGCTGCAAGCTTTCGATGGCGGCATTGCAGCGCCATCGGCCAATCGCTTTGGCTGCATTAGTCCCACCGCAGCGACCCACGTGCGTGAGGAGCTTGGCAGTTCGGTTGCCATGATTCTCGATGGTGGTCCCTGCCAGGTCGGCATCGAATCGACCATTCTTGATCTTTCACAGAATGAACCCCGAATTCTGCGTCCGGGCATGCTCGACGCCACAGACCTTGGTGACGTTCTTGGCTTTGTTCCCGCGTTCGGCGGACAACTGGATGCCCCGAGAGTTTCAGGCAGCCTCGACGCACATTACGCACCGAAGACAGCGCTGCAATTGGTGGCTGCGAAGGATGTCGCGCGGCTTGCGCGCCAGGCGGTTGAATCCGGGCAGCGCCTTGCGATGCTGACAACCCAGCCGCCCGCATTCCGCCACGAACGGCTTTCGTGGACGATCGCCAAAGCGGATCCGGAGCAATTCGCCCACGAACTCTATGCCAGGCTGCGAGAGCTTGACGCAATCGGAGCGCATCTGATTCTTGTTGAAACTCCTCCCGACTCAGAGCGCTGGCGAGCCGTTGGCGACCGCCTGCGTCGTGCCGCAACTGGCTCGAATAGGGGGTGAAATAGTCGCGTCATCAAGGCCTATGACTTTCTTCGCACAGCCGATAATTTTTCTCGAGCTGATTTCCCGAAGAGAGGAAGCAACCATGGCCAACAAGGAACGTAAGGGCATACGCCAGAAAACTGTCCAGCAGGATTCGCCACTCAAAGGTCGGGTCATCGGTGCGGCAGTGAATCTCGCAATCAGCAAAGGGTTTGTCGTCGGGCGCGAAGTCTTGCTGGGCAATGTTCCCGGCATTGTGGTGGGCTACAACATCGCCAGTTTCGGACAGTTCATCGGCAGCGCCTACCCTCTGGTGGTGCGCACCGCGCTGGGAGTGACCAAGTGCGGCATGGAGGAAGTCAGCCTGGTCTGAGGCGACAGCGTTTTTCCGAAAAACCGATCTTGAGCAGGGCAACTTCCCGAGCTGGAGACCGATTGCTATAATCCGCAGCGCTGGATGGGGGTGTAGCTCAGTTGGGAGAGCGCGACGTTCGCAACGTCGAGGCCAGCGGTTCGATCCCGCTCACCTCCACCATTCGCCCGACTTATGCAATTCGAATCTGATTCCGATGCGGCTCTTTGAACACCGCAGTGTTTTGCTCTGATGCTGCAGTCAGCCTGACAGGCCCGGCAGCAGAAACATTTTTGACATGGAGAATGTGGCTTTGATTCGCAAGCAAAACGGCTTCATCAATGGCGCGGTCATTACGCTTCTGGTCGGTGGCCTCGCGCTTGGGGGGCTGCTGTATTACGGCTCCAAATCCGGTCGGGAACTGCCTGTCTGGCCCGCCATCGCTGTGATAATGGTGAATTTGGTTGCAGCAGGAAAGCTGGCAATGGATGTCAGAACGGCAAAGAAATTGAGGCAGGCGCCGCCTTCAAATTCGTCAAAGTCCGATAGTCCCCGTCAGTAGTTAGCCCAACTGCATATCAGCAGTATCAGACGGCTTGGAGTCGTCCTTGGTTCTCCTCAATGCGGGAGAGTCGGTGGCTGGCTGAAAAGTCGGCGCTGGCAACACGGCGAGCACACGCCAGCAGTCGCCCATGAATTTTCATGGACGCTCCGGAAATCGCAGGGGTACAAGCACCGCGGCGGCAGGCGCAGCCAGCGCCATGGTCAGGGCGTGTCGGCGGATACCAATGACAGCATGTGCCCTGAACGCGGGTTGCCATGTCCGGCAAGCACGTCGGCGTAGACCGTCTTGACGGCATTTTCGCCATAGTGATGCTCGACGGTGAGCCAGGAAGCCTTGCTTACTTTCTCAATGAAATTCCGCCATGCCAGCAGCAGGCGTTGGCCAAGCAAATCGGCACCCCATTCGGCATTCCGTTTCTTGATTTGCGCTGGCGCAAAAAACAGCGTCGCACGCGGTCCGGGAAGTTCTTTGGCGCCGCCCAGTTGGTCCACATGGGTTCCGCCGATTGAGCTGCTGTATTTCAGATGGGTAAAACGGGTATGAATGCGTTTGCGCAGATCGGAGTTTCCGGCAAAATCGATATAGATGCACGCTGATTCGGACTTTATCTGCTCGAGTTGATCGTAGCTCAGCACGCGGTGATAGCAACCCAGGCTGCGACAAAACTCCATATTTGCCGGTGAAGTCAAACCCACCACTTCGATGCCGCTCCTCTGCGCAAGTTGAAACGCGGTGCCATAGGCGGTTTTACTCGACGCGCTTGACAGCAACATCACGCCGGTACCGTTGTCCCAGGCGCCAAAGAAATCGTTGTCCGCGAGGAAATCATCAATCATCCAGGATGTGATGAACAGCGGGCGCAGCAGCGCCTGAAGGTCCTCGGTTTCGCGGCTATAGAACGGATCCGTGTCGCATTTCGTGTAGCTGTTGTAGAC
>JAIPCS010000033.1 GCA_021738105.1 Sulfuritalea sp. | reverse complement strand
GCTGCTCGCGCATAGCCCGCGCGTAGCGGCAGCAGCAGACTTGAGGCAGCTTCGGGCGTCAGGCCGAGATTGGCAAAGGGCAAGGCAAAGCGTGCACCGGTACCGGCATAAGCCAAGTCGGCATGGAGCAGCATTGTGGTGCCGACACCGATTGCGACGCCTTCCACTGCGGCGACAAAAGGTTTTTGCAGGTTGGCAAAGCCTTCGATAAAGCGGAATACCGGTGCGCTTTGATTCATCGGCGGGTTTTTGAGAAAATCCGTCAAGTCATTGCCCGCAGTGAAGTTGCCGCCCGCACCAAAAATAAGAATGACCTTGATCGAAGGGTCCGCTTCAGCGCTGGCAAGTGCATCGGCCATGGACTGATACATCGCGGCGGTGAGTGCGTTTTTCTTATCCTCACGTGCCATTTCAATCCGGCATATACCGTCAATGTGCTGAATTACAACACCGTCGCTCATTTCTTGGCTTTTGCCATATAGGCTTCCATCGAGGTTTTGCGGTCGTTATTCACTTTTTGTGCGTGGGGCCGCTCTCCGACCATCTTGAGATAGGCCTTTGCTTGAGGCAGGAACTCGTCGAGAAAGTCGCGCCCATAAATCTTGCGGGTCGTCTGGCTGACAAGAGGCAGATGGCACCAGGCGGCGCAATCGGCGTGGGTGAGCGTGTCTCCGCCAATGTAGGGAGCGAAGCGGGCCAGTCGCGACAGGCTCTTGAGACCTTTTTCCAACTGCACTTCGACTTCCTTTTTGACCTCGTCGGATACGGTTCCGCCAAAAAAGGCTTCGTAGTACAGACGACGGGCCGGCAATTCGAGATGCAGTTCAAGGTGTTCGATCAGTTCGCGACATTTCGC
Source organism: Sulfuritalea sp. (assembly GCA_021738105.1). The sequence goes on along the minus strand of JAIPCS010000033.1, from coordinate 19,477 downwards.
GCGTTCAAAATTGTCACGTGGATACAGCGGGAGCTCCGGCCATTCATCTTCAATGAATTCGGTAAGCACCTGCGATTCGCTGAGCACCCCTTTGGGAGTGCGCAAAAACGGCACCTTTCCCATGGGGGATTCGGCCAGCATCTCTTCCTTTTGTGATGTGTAGACGAGTGCTTCGTCAAATGGCACACCCTTTTCCAGTAGAGAGAGTTTGACCTTGTTGTAATAGTTGCTGATGGCAAAACCGCACAGTGCAATTGGGGTAGTCAATTCAGGCTCCGGGAAAACGATAATCGCTCAGTCGCTCACGCAACTGAAGTTTGGATAGCTTGCCAGTGGCTGTGTGCGGTAGATCCTCGACAAATATGACGTCATCGGGTATCCACCACTTTGCAACTTTTCCTTCGTAAAAAGCGATGAGCTCTTCCCGAGTAATCTCCTGCCCGGCCTTCCTGATCACAACCAGCAGCGGACGCTCGTCCCACTTCGGGTGGGCCGCGCCGATGACGGCGGCTTCCATGACGGCCGGGTGGGCGACGGCAATGTTCTCGAGGTCGATGGATGAGATCCACTCGCCGCCCGATTTGATCACATCTTTCGAGCGATCCGTAATCTGCATATAGCCATCGGGATCGATGGTGGCCACGTCGCCGGTGGGAAACCAGCCATCAATCAGGGCGTCGCCGCCTTCGCTCTTGAAATAGCCGCTGGTCACCCACGGACCGCGAACCAGCAAGTCGCCAAAAGCCTTTCCGTCATGGGGCAGGGGGTTGCCATCGCTGTCGGTGATTTTCATTTCGACACCGAAGATGTTGCGGCCCTGGTTGAGGCGGATACGGTCACGTTCCTCTGCTGGCAGTGCAAGGTGCTTCTTTTTGAAAGTATTGACCGTGCCCAGCGGACTCATCTCCGTCATGCCCCAGGCATGCAACACGGTGATGTCAAACAAATCGTCAAAATTGCGGATCATGGCCGGTGGTGCTGCAGACCCTCCGATGACCAGGCGTTTGACGGTTGATAACTTGAGCTTGTTCTCTTGCAGGTAGTTCAACAGACCCAGCCATATGGTCGGTACACCGGCCGACATCGTGACGCCTTCTTCCTCGAACATCGAGTACAGGCTGGCGCCATCAAGATGCGGCCCGGGCAAGACCAGCTTGGCGCCGTTCAGGGCGCAGGCATACGGCAAGCCCCAGGCATTGACGTGGAACATCGGCACCACAGGCAGGATGCAGTCTCGCGCCGAGAGGCCGAGCCCGTCTGGTGTACTGGAACCGAAGGCATGTAGCAACGTGGAGCGATGTGAATACAGGACGCCCTTGGGGTTGCCTGTGGTGCCTGACGTATAGCACAGCGAGGACGCCGTGTTCTCGTCGAACTCCGGCCACTCATAGTCGTCGGATTGTGCGGACATCAGATCTTCGTAGCAGAGCAGATTTGGAATGTCGCCCTCGGGCATTTCATCCCGGCTGCACATTGCAATCCAACCCTTTACAGTGGGACACAGCGGCGCCAACGTCTCGACCAATTTCGCGAAATTCACATCGAAGAAAATGAAACGATCGTCGGCATGGTTGGCGATATAGGCGATCTGTTCCGCGAACAAACGCGGATTGATGGTATGGCAGATCGCGGCCATGCCGGATACCGCGTAGTAGATTTCGAAGTGCCGGTGGGTATTCCAGGCCAGTGTTCCTATTCGGTCCTCGGCCTTGACGCCGAGTGACAACAGCACCCGGACCAGTTGACGGGAGCGGCGGTGTGCGTCTTGATAGGTGTAACGATGGGTTCCACCGACGGGCAGGCGAGAGACGATCTCAGTGTCATGGTGGTTCTGACTGACATGCACCAGAAGAGATGAAATCATCAACTGGCGATTCATCATTAAGCCTTGCATATGTTGTTCTCCATAGTTTCGCTATTTTTCTTGTTCGCCAACGGATGGCAACCATAGCATCGGAAAACCCGGGAGACAATCATCAAGATTGATTCCTGCGGCTATTTCACGAGGGGACGGTACTGGATGCTCGGCGCATTCCGCTAAGCAGAATCACCGCAGCCCAATCAGGGATAATATTGTTGTCTGGACGTGAAACCTAAGGGAGGTCTTCGCTCGTGGCATCTGCCCAGCAATTGGGTGTCTCGTAGAGCCGCACTCGCTCGAGATGCAACTGGTTTCCATAGTTGTCGCGGTAAAGCGGATCAAGAATCGAAAAAGCGACTCGGGCCAGATTCTCGGCTGTTGGTACGAGATCGAGCACGACGGTCTTGTGTTCAGGCAGGCTACCAAGGAAATCCATCACTGCCCGGTCTTCTCGCCAGACCAGAAATGCGTGATCCCAAAGATCAACCACATGTAGTTTTGCAATGGTCTTGACTTCGGAAAAGTCCATCACCATACCGTCGTCGGGGCGTCCTGCCGCTTCTATGACGCCACCGCCGAGTGTAATTTCAAGTGCATAGCGATGGCCATGTAGGTGGCGGCACTGGCTTTGGTGATTCGGAATTCGGTGGCCCGCGTCGAATTCGAGGCGGCGTGTAATTTGCATGATCAGGATGGCCGGGATTGTGGCAAAGTGGGCGAGAACGTCCGCAGGCAGACGTGGAGCGCATTATAGCTGGCCACTGGCGCCGTCTCGCCAGCCCCGACTTTTTGGTCTTTCGCTCTTGGCAGCCGTGCCCCATCCCTTATACAAACTTGGTTTTCCATGTCCCGCACTTTGCTCAAAACCGAAAATCATTCCCGCGACAGCGCCGGCATGCGTTATGTGTATCCGGTGATTTCGCGTCGAGCCGGTGGCATATCGGTAGGCATCAATCTAAACCCGAACAATGCCTGCAACTGGCGCTGCATTTATTGCCAGGTACCCGACTTGAAACGAGGAGGGCCACCGCCGATCGATCTGGGCCTGCTGGAGTGGGAGCTGAATGAGTTTCTTCAGCAGACCATAACCGGTGATTTCATGGAAACCCGGGTTCCTGCCGGCGCTCGCCGACTGGTCGATGTCGCGTTTTCAGGAAATGGAGAGCCGACCAGTGCGCCCGAGTTTGCAGACGCTGTAGCAATAGCCGAGCGCGTGCTCGACTTGCATTCTCTGGGCAGCGCCGTGCGGATACGGCTGATTACAAATGGAAGTCTGTTGGACCGCAAGGCCGTGCAATCAGGCATTGCGCATATCGGCCGGATGAACGGTGAGGTCTGGTTCAAGCTTGATGCGGGTACATCGGCAGGTATGAACCGGATCAATGGCACCCGTGTTAGATCGGAGACGGTTTCGCGACGCCTGGAATGCTGCGCCTCTCTGACTCCTACCTGGGTGCAGACCTGTGTTTTCCGAATCGACGACAAGTTTCCTGCCGATCGTGAGCTCGAAGACTATCTGGCCCTGCTGACACCCTTGGCGCCGGTGCTTGCCGGTGTGCATCTTTACAGCCTGGCAAGACCATCAATGCAGATAGAAGCTCCGCGCTTGGCGCGGCTGGACGCGCAATGGATGGAGCAGTTGGCGGATCGTGTCCGCCAACTCGGGCTGGCTGTAAGCGTCAGCCCTTGATCGGGATATTTAGCCCTTCTTGCTCTTGAGAGCGGCCTTGGCGTCTTTCTTCAGTTCCTTGAACAGGCTCGCTTTGGCTGAACGCAGGTACTCGATGACTTCGTAGTCTTCGCGCCGAATTTTCTGGATGTCGATATGCTCAACGTGAACCAGCCGCAGAAGTTGCTGGACGGGGCGTGGCATATTGCGACCACTTTCGTAACGTGAGCCACCGCTCTGAGTCACGCCTAGCTTGGACCAGAATTGTTGCTGATTCATGCCCAGTTTGCGACGCAGTTCGCGGGCGTTGATGGTGTCGGTTGCTTTCATGTTTTGGCTCCTGGAGTTGATCGTCATCAGCTAATGAATTCGAGTGCGAAAATGGGGAACATCTATTACTGAAGTACTATGGCTTTCAGTCTAAGACAAATTCGTCTGCCATACAAGAAAAATCATGACGACATTAGTACGTAGGGATAGTTGAGCAGTCGAGGCCGGCTCCCATTGCGTGATCGCCTCGGCACCGAGAGCAATCGGGTAAAATCCTGCATTTTTTGAAAGGCGAACCTCGGCAATGGCTTTGATTGTCCAGAAATACGGTGGTACTTCAATGGGTTCTCCGGAGCGCATTCGAAATGTCGCCAAGCGAGTCGCGCGCTGGAAGGCCAAGGGACATCAGCTGGTAGTAGTGGTTTCTGCCATGAGCGGCGAGACCAATCGACTGATTGCGCTGGCAAATGATGTTTCCCCGCAGCCCGACCCGCGAGAGCTCGATGTCATGATCTCCACCGGCGAACAGGTCACCATCGCTCTCTTGGCAATGGCCATTCGTGATCTGGGCCTCAAGGCCAAGAGCTACACCGGCGGTCAGGTGAAAGTACTCACCGACAGCACCTTCACCAAGGCGCGAATTCTGGAGATTGACGACGCCAATATTCGTCGCGACCTGGATGGTGACGCGGTGATTATCGTTGCAGGGTTTCAGGGTATCGACGCTGCCGGAAACATAACGACTCTCGGTCGCGGTGGATCCGATACATCGGCCGTGGCCTTGGCAGCAGCGCTGAAAGCCGAGGAATGCCAGATTTACACAGATGTCGACGGCGTATACACGACCGACCCCCGAATCGTGCCAGAGGCGAGAAAACTGGATCGCATTACTTTCGAAGAAATGCTGGAAATGGCCAGCCTGGGTTCAAAAGTGTTGCAGATCCGCTCGGTTGAATTCGCCGGCAAGTACAAGGTCAAGCTGCGCGTGCTGTCCAGTTTCGAGGAAGAAGGTCAGGAGACCATGGGCACGCTTATTACTCTTGAGGACAAATCAAACATGGAACAACCGATCATCTCAGGCATCGCCTTCAATCGCGACGAGGCCAAGCTCACGGTGCTGGGCGTGCCCGACCGCCCCGGAATTGCCTACCAGATTCTCGGCCCGATCGCCGAGGCCAATATTGATGTAGACATGATCATCCAGAACGTCGGCCATGATGGCACGACCGATTTCTCATTTACGGTCAATCGCGGCGATTTCGACCGCACGCGAAAAATGCTGGAGGAGCAGATCCAGCCCAATGTCGGCGCGCGCGCCGTCGAAGGCGACAACAAGATCTGCAAGGTCTCCGCCGTCGGCGTCGGCATGCGTTCCCATCCCGGCGTTGCCAGCAAGATGTTCCGCACACTGGCGGAAGAGGGCATCAACATCCAGATGATCTCGACCTCCGAAATCAAGATTTCCGTCGTAGTGGACGAGAAATATCTTGAACTCGCCGTAAGAGTCCTGCACAAGGCCTTCGAACTCGACCAGCCCGCCTGAGCGCGTTTCGCGCCAACCGACGATCCCGGCCCTGCGCCGGGATTTTTGTTTTGGCGGCACGACGCCTGGCGCCGTGTCGCCAGAGCCGACTTTCGAAATTCGCGAAATCAGAAGATGCCCAGGGCAAGTCCGCTGGCCAGCGCCGCCCCGAGTTCCCGGCAGCGCGTCAGGTCTTCCGCGCCGATCTGCTTTGGCGCAAGAATTTCCTCCGGCGTCTGGGCGTGCGTGCACACGATCAGGGGCTCGGCCACTGGCCGCAGGCGCCATCCGGTGGCGATGCGCTCGATCTGCCGCGCGGCATTCTGGCCGTCGCTGCCGGCGCAGATCAGGCTGGCATAGGGCCGGCCGTTGATGCGCTCGAGCGCCGGGTAGTAGCAGCGGTCGAAAAAGTCCTTCATCACGCCCGAAATCGCCGCCAGGTTTTCCGGTGTGGCAAATACATAGCCGTCGGCATCGATCACGTCGGCCGCCCCGGCGGCCGAGGCATGCAACAGGCGCGTTGTCGTCTCCCGCTCGGCCGCCGCGCCTTCGGCCAGCGCGGACGCCATCTGCTCCGTGCCGCCGGTCATCGAGTGGTAGACGACGAGAAGGGTTTTCATGCCGGATATCCGGGTAGAGCCAGAAACGAAACTGGCGTCTTGCAATGGGTGTTCATTTGTAGCGGCTCCATGAAGTTTGGATTGCTTCGGTCCTTCCGCACGTGGTGCCCGCAGCGCTAAATCGGCCGCCTCACCAAGATAAACATCGTCAGGAATTCCTTCGTTGCTTATCAAGCTCAGGGATCATTTTGGCACCGAAACCGGAACAACAGGCGAGCGAGCGGTACCTTGGCGGCAAGGAAGAATCCTGAGCGGCGGCGCAAGCGACAAGATGCAAGGCTCGTGTGGATGCCTGGGGCTCGTGTGAAAAGTCGGCGCTGGCGGGACGGCGATTCGAACCGACGGAGAAGGAAATCGCTCCGATCCAATGGGTTGCTTCGGGTGGGTTGGGCGGGATCGGATTCATGAGCCATGGCCGCGCGCCTGTCATCCCGGATGCGCGACTTGCGCCGGGAGCGCGACGCCGAATTCGCGGCCGCCACCCGCCAGGGAACCGGCAGGGCGCTGGTTCTCGTCACCGACAAACTGGCCAAGCGCGATGCGGAATTCGGTTCCTCGAAATACAAGCACTCGCACGTTTCCGCGTGCGACCAGATGGTCGCGCACAAGGGCAGCCTGGCGGGGGATTAGGTTGGTTTTGCGAAACCGATCAAGAGCGGGCAGGGGCACGCGGTCGACTGAGGCGATTCGGACGCATGAGGTGTTCCGGTGGGCGGGGCACGCCGTGAAAAGTCGGCGCTGGCGACAAGGCGATTCGACGTATCGGAGAAGGAATTCACTCCGATCCGGCAGACTCATTAAGCATATCAAATCTACAAAAGTCTCCCGCACCTAACCAATCGCGGCAAGCTCTGGCGTTGTAGCTGGGGGGATTGTTTCAACGGCTGAACTCGACCAACTGACTCGAATTGCGCGACGAATTCGGTGAGTTCCTTTGCGAACTTATCGAAACTGCGTCCCTTGTGTATCTCCCCAGAACTATGGATTCTGATGAACTGAGTACGCGGGTAGTCTTTCACATACATCGACCCACTGGCGCCATTAGAAAGGAGCAGCCAAAGGGACTCTCCGCCGAAATCAAAGAAAACGTGCGCTGGACTATCTGCCCATTCCTTCAGTAGTACGCATTCATCCGGAGAAATTTTCCATGCCCGTAAATTCGAATATGTGAATATGCTTTTCGCCAAGGCGTTTTGAAATTGCTTCCTATCTCTTTTTAGTCTCGCCCCATCCACCACCCAAACTAACTTTGGATAAAACGAATCGCGAGATCGACGCTCTTCTGGTTCGATGCGCGAATGCTGAAACTCAATTACCCACCCCTGATCGGTCTTTACATCGGCTATGTGTCTCTCCCCGTTATCGGCTTGGTGGACAACCTCCTGCCAGCTTTCGGTAAACTGTCCTTTCCAAGCGCGGTGCCATTCGGTTTCGTTCTCCCACCAAGGATCACAGGTGCGGCGTCCTTTGTGGGCCCAGTGCCATATTTTGACTTCTCCGCACTTTGCAATCATCGCTTGATCGCAAGCGGGACACTGGCCGGAAAGATTTGGCTGGGCCTCTTGGCGTTGCCCATCGCAGAGTGCAAATTTCATACATGAATCTCGTTCATGGATTAACGGGCCCAAGTCTGCGAATCATTTGCCGTATCGTCAGCGCCGACTTTAAAAGGGTGCTGTGCGTTAGCTCTCGACCTTGAAAACCACGCTGATCGGTGCGCTGCCGGAATGGCTTTCGTAGCGAACTTGCCCGTAATAGATGAAAGGGGCGGCTTTGCCCGCCTCAAGCTTGTTCTCTCGTACAAACAGGTGAATCTTGGTGCCAAGCCTTGCCTGTTCAATGATGGCTTTCCCACGACTTGATTCTGGCTTGGTCGAATTCTGGCTCTGCCAATGGAAGGTCTTTTCGTCGATCCAGTGGTCGATATAGCGGTGCTCTGTGGCGCTCCCTTGCTTGTTGAGTGTTACCAGCAGCACGTGGCTATTCGAGCGCTTGATGACCACGTGCCCGGTTTCCCATACGGCCCGATTAAATTGCTCACCAAACAGGACGGGGATCTCGTCGCGCTTGAATGAGTTTCCAATAGCAAGTTCCATCGGATCAAGAATGTCCATCAGCCGAGCGCGAGTCCGCATTTCGTCTGTGGCCAGCAGTTCCTCATAATCTGGATTGTTGGCAATCAGGGCATAGGTTCCATCAGGCGCTTTTCTGACAACACGCAGTAGGTATTGGTTGTCGCCAGCTTGATCCTGTCGTTCGATCACAATGATCTTTCCAGTGATAGATCCGGCACTGCTAGGTGTGATGAGTTCTAGCAGTAAGTAGTCGCCATCATGAATCGGGTTCTTACCGCCGTCCATGGAATTGCCAGAGGCGCGGGCGATGAAATGCCGTGCGGGGTCGAGGCGACCGTGACCAGCGCCGATACTGCGATGCTCCTCGGAGTCAGCCGTTCCCGTCTTGAAGTGACCGCAAGCGATTCTCAGGTTCGGAAAAAAAGCTAGGGTCGTTCTATCCGGAATCGGCCGCTTGAACAGAATCACATTGTTAGCCGGCTCCGAGCTAGTTTTTCTCACTTCATAGGCTGCAAGGCGATAGTCCACCAGTTCCTGAACCAGCGCAGCGAGGGTTTCGCGTTGTTGTTCAGGAACAATGAAGCTTGGTCGGAGATGGTCGTTGTCGGCCTGAAAGTAGGCTCGGCTGCTGTCTGCAAGATTTCCGCCCGTCCATGCTTTGATCGGGTCCTTTTTCCAGTATCCAAGCCATCCTGCGGGGGGCGCGCTTGTCGCTCCCCGCAAGCTGTCGGGCAAGTCGGATAGCAAAGGACGTCTTCGTTGCAGGACTTCCCATGAATGTTCGGCAAGTTCGCTGAACGAAGGACTGCTGCTCCAGCCACCGAGTTCTTGGAAGGCCTCAAGAAGGACCATCTTGAAGCTCTTAGTCATGCTGGTGGTTTCTACCTCCCGCAAGAAGTCCTTATGTGGCGCCAGCGAATCAGACTCTTCGCCTGAAAGGTCCCCTTGCGAATCCACCAACTCAAACCAACTTCCAAACTGCCGGCGCATCGTCGTGATACTTACACCGGCCCGGTAAAACTCTGCGAGCGATGGTCGACGTCCAAGCGTTGTCTTCAGTGCTTCGTAATCCTTTGTTATCCCGTCGGTGTCGAGCGATTTCAGGAACTCGATTAGGCGGAGATCGAAATTGACGAAGCAACCGGCTGGCAGTTCCAGCCGCTGCTGTTCATACCTGCGGGCGAACTCCGCCATCTGCTTGAAGCTCTGCCCAGCCCCGAGCAGTGCCTGGGGCTTGTGGAGAAAGCTCTGGTGGTTCCCGATGAAATCGAGTACAACAAGGTGAGATTTTTCGTCCGTTTTCCGCAGTCCGCGCCCGAGTTGCTGCAGAAAAAGTATCTTTGATTCGGTGGGTCGGAGCAGCATCACTGTATCGATGCTGGGTAAGTCGACTCCTTCATTGAACAGATCGACCGAGAAGAGCACCTCGAGCCGGCGATCAGCCAGCCGCTCCAAAGCATCGCCACGGCTCAGTTCCGAACCTGCATAGACCGCTGCGGAGGAAATGCCGGCTTGCGAGAAATAGGTGGCCATGAACTCCGCATGGCGGATCGAGACGCAAAAAGCTAGTGTCCGCGTCAGCCGCTTTTCTAACCACTGTTGATGTGCGTGCCGCGCGCGCGCAAGCGTGGCCAGTTTGTTCGAAAGCTCAGCAGGGTCGAATCGGCCATTCCGCCAGGGAAGTTCCTTGTAATTGACCGACTCGTCGAATATTCCGTAGTAGTGAAACGGTGCAAGCAGCCCGGTTTCGATACCGGCGAACAGGTTGCAGGCGTAAACGAGATTGTCGTCACACAGCGAAAGGATGTCGGACTGATCACTTCGATCTGGTGTAGCTGTTAGGCCAAGCAGGAACTGCGGGGCGAAATGGCTGAGCAAGCGGCGGTAGGTTGCCGCCGCAGCATGGTGAAACTCGTCAATTACGACGTAATCGAAATGCTGCTTTGGAAAGCGCTCAAGGTGGTACGCGCGGCTGAGCGTTTGCACTGAGGCGCAAAGAACATCAACTTCGCTGTCGCGGGTTTGACCCATATAGAAACCGACACGGGCGCGCGGCCGAATCCTGAGGAAGGTCTCGGCCGCTTGTTCAAGTATTTCCTCACGGTGCGCGACAAAAAGGACACGCCTCGCGCCCTGCTGCTGGGCGTCGAACGCCGCCAGCCATGTTTTCCCCAATCCTGTTGCGAGAACGACTAGCCCGCGCCGGTAACCGTCTTGTCGAGATGCGCTAAGTGCGGCGAGGGCATCCAGTTGAATAGACGTAGGGATGGGTGGCGGATCGACTTCCTGCGTGCCTGGGGCAATAGCTCGTGGCGGCGGCACCCGGCGTGCCTCGTAATCATCGATCCAACGATCCGTGAGCGGAACAGTTTGCCGGGCGGTAAATAGTTCTTCAAATCGGGCGCGTGCCTCAAGGTATCCAGAATCTGCCGGGTAGTCGATTCGATAGTTCCACTCCAAACCGTCCTTGAGCGCCTGACGACTAATGTTGCTTGATCCGATGAAAGCTGTGCCTGTGAGTCGCGGGCCGCAGGATGGGTCCTCTTGAAAGTGCGCGAACAGATACGCCTTCATGTGAAAGCTGCTGCCCGCGGCTTCGAAAATGCGCACATCAGCGCCATGTACTTGGAGAAGCATGAGCAGGCGTAACGCCTCAGGGTCGGTTACGTCCAAGTAGTCGCTGGTGACCACCCGAAAGCGGGCGGGCGGTCGCGGGCGCGTGCCGTCGGCATTCAGAGCACTCAAGAGGTCCGGCAGCAATAAGCGGAGGCCAGTTACTTTGATGAAGGCAACGGCAAAGTCAATCTCGTCCGCTTGAGCGATAGCGGTACACAGGTGGGGGAGAAAGTGATTCGAGCCACCAGCGACAACTCGGCTGTGTTCTGCTGTCTGACGGCGAATAAGTGCATTCAGCCACTGCTCGCTACGCCCAGGACGCTGATCGGCTGTCGTCCAGCATTGGATCGATTCAACTTCGGTGAGCCCGTGAAGCCATGTACGTAAGCGTGGTTCGGTTGCATCGGTGAAGTGACGGTCGCCGTCGTGACGTTCGCCATTGCCGAGCTTGAAGCTGACGTATATGACGCCATCCGGCTTGAGTGCTCGCCAGAGCCGGAAGAATGCGCCAGACAGGTCAGCTTCTGGAACGTGTAGCAAGCTCGCACACGCCCAAATGCCGTCATAGCTTGCTTCCTCAGTAACCTCGAGAAATGTGCGGACGGAAACCGGGTGATTTGTATGTTGAGCCGCTAGGTTCGCCGTCTCTGACGATGCGTCGAAGGCAACAACGCGGTAGCCACGGCTGAGGAATTCTTTCGTGTCGCGGCCAGAGCCGCATCCTGCGTCCAGCAGCAATCCACCACGAGGGATAGTGGATAGAAATTGCTCGTAGAAGGCGGTCATGTCCACATGAGCTGTGTCCATGAAGAACTGGCGAGCATTTCTCGTGTAGTAGTCGCTTGAATCAGACATGCCAATAGGCTGCGGGTGGTTTCTTGCAGCCTACCAGGTTTCCCTTTTGCGAGCCTCTAATAGACGAAGCATTGGGTTAGTGCGACGCCATTGCTTGGATTCAGCAAGTCGCCGTACCGCCAGCGCCGACTTTCGAATCCGTGAATCGGCACAAACAAAAAGGGGACCAGACTTTGGTCTGACCCCCTTGTGTTTGGTGGGCGGTACTGGGATCGAACCAGTGGCTTCCACCGTGTGAAGGTGGCACTCTACCGCTGAGTTAACCGCCCGCGAAGAAGGCGCGCATTTAACCATAAAGCCCGGTCGCCGGTCAATCGGGCCGGGGGCTGGCGTAAAATTGGGCGCTCGTTTTCAGGCTTGATTCCCCATGACCGTACGTACCCGTTTCGCTCCCAGCCCCACAGGATTCCTTCACATTGGCGGCGCCCGCACGGCGCTGTTTGCCTGGGCGTTTGCCCGTCGCCACGGCGGCACATTCATCCTGCGTATCGAGGATACGGACGTCGAGCGCTCGACGCCGGAGGCAGTGCAGGCGATTCTTGACGGCATGCAGTGGCTGGGCCTGTCGCCCGACGAAGGCCCCTACTACCAGATGCAGCGCATGGGTCGCTACAAGGAGGTGATCGCCGAAATGCTGGCCGCAGGCACCGCCTATTACTGCTACATGTCGAGAGAAGAACTCGATGCGCTGCGCGCCGGGCAGGAAGCCCGCAAGGAAAAGCCCCGTTATGACGGCCGCTGGCGGCCGGAGCCGGGCAAATCGCTGCCCGCGACGCCGGCCGGCGTCCTGCCGGTGGTTCGTTTCTGCAATCCGGTGGAGGGCGTGGTGGCCTGGGACGACCAGGTCAAAGGGCGCATCGAAATCGCCAACAGCGAACTGGACGATTTCATCATTGCCCGTGCCGACGGCACGCCGACCTACAACTTTTGCGTCGTGGTCGATGATCGCGACATGAATATCACGCATGTGATTCGCGGCGACGACCATGTGAACAACACGCCGCGCCAGATCAACCTGCTGCAGGCGCTCGGCGCGCCGGTGCCGCAGTACGCGCACGTGTCGATGATCCTCGGCGACGACGGCCAGAAGCTGTCGAAACGCCACGGTGCGGTTTCGGTAATGCAGTACGACGACGACGGTTACCTGCCCGAAGCGGTGCTGAACTATCTGGCGCGGCTGGGCTGGTCGCATGGCGACGAGGAAGTGTTCAGCATGGAGCAATTTGTGAAGTGGTTCGATCTCGATCACATCACGGCGTCCGCCGCGCAGTTCAACACCTCGAAGCTGAACTGGCTCAACGCCCACTATCTCAAGCTGGCCGATCCGCAACGGCTTGCCGGCGAGGTGACGCGCCGGCTGGCCCGACAGGGCGTGGATGTCGCCGGCGGCCCGGACGTGGCAAGCCTGGCAGTGCTGTATCGCGAGCGCGCCGGCAACCTGAACGAACTTGCCGACGCGGTGCATCCGTTCTTTGTCGAGCCGACTATTTCGGCCGAGCTGAGGGCGCAGTATTTGACGCAGGCAGCGCTTCAGGGGCTCGTGCAGTTGCGCGCGCGCTTGTCGGATTGCGCTTGGGCGGCAGCCGAACTGGGGCCCGCCGTCAAGCAGGCCGCTGCCGATGTCGGCCTGAAAATGCCGCAACTGGCGATGCCACTGCGCGTGGCCTTGCTGGGGTTGCCGCAATCGCCTTCGATCGACGCCGTGCTCGAAATCATGGGACGCGAGCGCGTGCTGGCTCGTTTGTCTTCCGTATTGCCCGACTGACGCGGCTTGACAAGCTTCCGCCGAGAGCGGAAAGTGGCGTCCATGCCGACTTTTCTGCTGCCCCTGCTGCTGGCTTTTTTGATGACCGCGTGCGCGACTTCGCCCGAAGGGCGGTCGCAATTCGTTGCGCCGTCGGCCTTGCAGGGGTTCAGCGCAGTCTATTCTGAGCTCGACATGCGCTTGCAGTTGGTAACGGCCGAGGATGCGCCCTCTTGCAGTGACGTGGATTGTGTTGATGATCGCGCATTTGATCAGCAAGTTCTCGTGCTGGGAAAGCGGCTTGCCGATGCAGCCTATCGTCAGTATCCGGATTTGATTTCACGTTTTCCGCGTTTTGATTTCATCGTCGCGGACAAGGCAGAGGCAGGGTCGGCTTCCAGCGCCGGAGGAACGGTGGTGGTGTTTCGCGGACTTCGGCATCTGAATCCGGACGATGCCACTCTGGCGTTTGTGCTGGCGCGGGAAATGAGCCATGTGATCGCCGGGCATCACGATGAGAATGTCACCACCAGTATTCTGGTCGCCATCGCGACCCAGATTCTGTTTCCTGCACTGAATATCGTACGTGGCGCCGCGGCAGTAAGCGGCAGTGCCGCAACGAGCGCCGCCAGTTCAGCCTTGACGACTACAGCAGTGACTTCTGCCGCGTCGTTTGCCGGAGCCCGCGTTTTGCGCGCCAGCGAGCGTCCGCAGCAGGTTCAGGAGGCGGAATCCATGGCCATGGCCTTGTTGGCCGCCGCTGGCTGGAATGCTCGGGAATTGACCGATCAACTCGAAGCGTTGCCCCCCGCAGCGGCCGAAGAACCTGAATGGACCGAAGAACTGCGCGAATCGAGCATGCGAGTTGCCAGTGCCATGCAAGGTCCAAGACAGTATGAAGAACTTGTGTCCGAGCCGGTGGTTCAGATTGCGACATTGCTGCCGGAACTGCCGCCGGCATTGGTCAGCAGGCCGTTCTGAAGTCGAACGCGGTCGCCGCTTAGCCATACCGGCCGCGATTCACTGCTGAACGTTTGGGTGCTGCCATCCTCGAAGCGGACGATTACATCGTAGCGCTTGCTTTCCTTGCTTGATTTCTCGATGTGATTGCCGGCGAAGGCGCCACCGACAGCTCCAATAATTGTGGCGATATCACGTGTGGCACCCTTGCCAATCTGGTTGCCCAGTATGCCGCCAACCACACCGCCGGCAACCGCGCCACCACCACTGCCCTTGGGTTCGATAGCCACTTCATTTACCGTTTCGACCACGCCGCATTCGCGACAGATTGGCGGCGCGGGGAGCGAAGCCACAAAAGTCGGCGCTGGTGATACGGCGCTGGGGGGTGTCCGCGGCTCGGGTGCCGCTCGTTGGGCGCTTACCGCCTCGCGCTTACTCGGCTTGGAGGCCGGTTGCGCCTTTTTCTGAGGCACAGTAATCGGCGGCTGCGCGGCTACCGCTGCTGCAGCTGGAAGTGGTGGTGCGGCCAACGCCACTGTTTGCGGGCTGGTGTTGCTGTTGCCGGGTCCGGGCAACCAGCCGGCAAGGGCGGCGACGCCAGCCAGGCTGAGTATGATTACTGAAGCAGCCGCTACCAGCAGCAGCGGATGGGTATGCGGTGTAGATGTCGGGTTGATCTGGCTTGCTTCCATGATGTACTCCTTGTGTGTAAAGAATGTGAGTACATTAACTTGCCACCGGGGTGGTATGGGGCAGGCGCAATCAGCTGTTACATCTGTTACAAAGTCTCTGTTCCGCGGCGCAGGGCGCGCAGATGAAACCGGGCGGGATCGACCGCCATGGCCAGCTCGCGTTCGATCGGTAACGGATCGCCATGCAGTTGGCTGGCGAGCAGCTCAGCTGCCATGGGTGCCCAGACCAGACCGCGCGCAGAAAGTCCGAGCAGTGCGTGCAGACCGTTCAGACGCGGCAAATTATCAAGGTTAGCGGCGGGTCCAGCACTCGCCGACGTGTCGGGGAGCATTCCGATCAGCGGCAGTCGATCCGGAGCGGCTGCGCGCAGCCCGACGCGGCCACCGAGACGCGTGGGATCGATGCCAAGTGCGGTGCCCGGCAACAGCTCGTCAAGGCGCTGCATGTTGCCGACATGGTCAATGGCTCGCATCCTCAAATCGGTATCTTCGCGATCGAAGCTGGCGCCGACACTGACAACGCCCGCTCGCGGAGGTGTGAGGTAACCCGAGCGGCAAATCACGTGGCGCAGCGATGCACTGATGTTTTTGGCCACATCCTTCGGCAGGCAGCTGATTTGACCGCGAATCGGCATCAAGGGCAGGTCCATGGGTAGCAGACGGTTGGCGTCGCAGGCGTTGGCGAGAATGACATGGGGCGCGCTGGCCAGAGCGTTGCCATCGGCATCGAATACCTGCCAGCCATCTGCCGTTTGCCGCAATGAGGACACGTCAGTACCAAAATGCGTCTGGATAAGATTGTCGCCGGCAGACAGCAGGGCATTGCAGACACTGCCCGGACTGGCCCAGCCGCCGCCTGGAAACCACCAGCCGCCGTGAACCACCGGCCATCCGACCAGGGCGGAAGCCTCATCTTTTTCCAGAAACGAGAGGAAGTCTGTGGGCAGCTTGAGTTGCAGCACCGTAGCGCGTTGCAAGGCTTCGTGTGCTGAATCGCGCGCTACCTGCAGCACGCCGCAGGGCGACCAGCGAACGCCGGCAAGGTCGCCAAACTGGCGCAAGGCATACAGGTAGCAGGCGCGTGAGAGTCGTGCCGCGAAAGCATCGTCTTTGGCCAGATGGGGCAACAGAATTCCTGCCGGATTGCCCGAGGCTTCCTGTGCAGGGGCGGCATGGCGTTCGAAGAGATCTATCCGCCAGCCTCGACTGGCCAGCCGCTCGCTGATTGCGGTGCCCGCGAGTCCGGCACCGATAACGATGGCGTGGCACCTATTGATTTGCGACGACGGCCCAAAAGTCGGCGATGGTGATACGGCATCCCTGCGTGTCGCTGCGAGCATTTCCCGTTTGCTGGCGAAGCCGGGAAGCCGTTGCAGGATCCAGCCGGCTTGTTCCAATGTGCGGCGCAGTTCCCCGGCCACACTCCAGGTTGCCAATGTCGCATCGGCGCGGCAAAGACGGGTGATCGCGGTGAGCAGGGCCGGTGACCACAGCTCGGGATTTTTTGAGGGCGTAAACCCGTCGAGATAGACGGCGTCGATGCGGGTGGCGAGCTGCGGCAGCAGAGCCTGCGCGTCGCCGAACAAGAGCGTCAGTGTGAGCCGGTCATCCTCGAAATGCAGGCGATGGAATCCGGATATCAGCGGTGGCCACTTCTGCAATAGCGCTTCGGCGAAGGATGTCAGTTCGGGATAGGGCAAGAGCAGCTTGGCAAGATCGTCGCGACGAAAGGGATGTTTTTCCGCCGAGACAAAATGCAACCGGCCACCAGTCCTCGCTTCGCGCCAGGCCTGCCAGGTCGCGAGAAAATTCAGCCCAAGGCCAAAGCCGGTCTCGAAAACAACAAAATTGTCAGACCCGATCCAGCGTGCTGGCAGATTGTTGCCCGCAAGAAAGACGTGGCGCGCCTGCTCTATCGCGCCGTGAGCTGCGTGATAAACATCGTCGTAAAACGTTGAGAACGGTGTGCCATCACCGGCTACCGCCGGTTCGGCGGGAACCAGCGGCAAATACATTATTCCGGCCGCATTTGCGGGAACAGAATTACATCGCGGATCGAGGCCGAGTTGGTCAGCAGCATGACCAGGCGATCAATGCCGATACCGCAACCACCCGTGGGCGGCAGGCCGTACTCCAGGGCGCGAATATAGTCGGCGTCGAAATACATGGCCTCCTCGTCACCGGCTTCCTTGGCTTTGGCTTGCTGCATGAAGCGAGCCGCCTGGTCTTCCGGATCATTGAGTTCGGAGAAACCATTGGCGATCTCGCGACCGACAATAAACAGTTCGAAGCGCTCGGTGATTTCCGGATTGCTGTCGCTGCTGCGTGCCAGGGGAGAAACTTCTGCCGGGTAGTCGATGATGTAAGTCGGTTCCCAAAGTTCGGACTCAGTGGTTTCTTCGAACAACGCCAGTTGCAGACTGCCCAAGCCGGCGTTGGCCAGATGCGGCGCCTTGAGGTCGACTCGCAAATCCTTGAGCTTTTGCCGCAGCCATTCGACGTCGTTGAGCTGTTCGAAGCTGTAGCCGGGGTGGTAGTGATGAATGGCGCCGACAATGGTCAAGCGTGCAAACGGCTTGGACAAATCCAGCGTACGCCCCTGATACTCAAATACCTCCATGCCCAGCGCTTCACGCGCCGAGTGGCGCAGCAGACCTTCGGTAAAGTCCATCAGGCGGCGGTAATCGGTATAGGCCTCGTAGAACTCCATCATGGTGAACTCGGGGTTGTGGCGCGGGCTGAGTCCTTCGTTGCGGAAATTGCGGTTGACCTCGAAGACTTTCTCGAAGCCGCCAACCACCAGCCGTTTCAAATAAAGCTCCGGCGCGATGCGCAGGAACAGTTCCATATCCAGTGCATTGTGGTGCGTGGTGAAGGGTTTGGCGGTGGCGCCGCCAGGGATGGGATGCATCATCGGTGTTTCGACTTCAAGGAAGCCGTGATGCATCATGTAGTTACGAATCGATTGAATCATCCGACTGCGGGCGACAAAGGTAAACCGTGTCTGCTCGTTGGTAATCAGATCCAGTTCGCGGCTGCGATATTTCTGTTCGACATCGGTCAGGCCATGAAACTTTTCGGGCAAAGGACGCAGTGACTTGGTCAGCAGGCGAATGCTGCTGCATTGCACGGTCAGTTCGCCGGTCTTGGTCTTGAACAACGAGCCTTCGCAGCCGACGATGTCACCCAGATCCCAGCCCTTGAATTGCTTGTGCGTATCCTCGCCGGTGATGTCGTTGCTGACAAAAACCTGGAGTCGGCCGGAAACGTCCTGGATGCTGGCAAAGCTGGCTTTGCCCATCACGCGCTTGAGCATGATGCGGCCTGCCACCTTGACTTCGATGGGTGAGGCTTCGAGTTCCTCGCGCGTTTTGGCACTATAGAGTTCGTCGAGCCGGCCGGCCAGATTCTCACGTGAGAAATCATTGGGGAAGGCCTTCCCGGTGGCACGCCACTGGGCGAGTTTTTCGCGGCGCTCGGCGATCAGGCGGTTTTCGTCGATGGGGGTGGTTTGGGTGGTATCGGTCATGATGATGGACTCAGAAGAAACGATGAACAGTGAAGCCGAGCGCCGTGGCGGCAGCGGCCTGGGTCTTGTCGGCGGTGGCGAAGGCGTTTGCGCCAAGCTGTTCGGCGGCGGCCAGGTGCAAGGCATCGAGGGATCGCAAGGGGATGTCGGCGAGCCGGCCGATCAGATGGTAGGCAGCGGTGAAGTCGGTATCGCCGACACTGCCCAGGTGCAAGGCGCCACTCTGGATGTCGGAGGCAAGCTCCGCATTGATGCGGTTCTCGCGCAGGGCATCAATTTCCTGATTGCGGCGCCGGCGCGCCAGTGCACAGCGCAGCTCGACGACGGTCAGGCGGCTGATGGCCATCGCCCCCTGCTGCAGCAGCGCGTCGAACTCGGCGCTGAAGGGCTCTTCCAGATAACGCTTTACCAGCGCGCTGGTATCAGCATAGATCATCAGCAGCGATCTTCCCGGTCTTCGGCAATGGTTTGGGAAAGCGGAGGGTCAAGCGGCACCTGGCTGGCGCGAAACGCCGCCAAAGACCGGATCTTCGGCTTTGTTGCCGGCTTGATCGGCAGGATGCGCGCCACCGGTTCGCCGCGCCGGGTGACGATGACTTCGTCATCTTCGGCGAAAAGCTGCTCGGGGTGGGAAAGCCCCTCCCGCGCCTCGCGGATGGTGATGGTTTTCATGGTTAGCTCTGCTTGTGTCACAACGGGCAATATTGTGACACATTTCAGGTAGGCGGGCTGAGGTGACGATCGCTTTGTTGGGGGTGCGGAGCAGGAAAAGTTTCCAGAGCCTGGCCGCCAGGAGCAGGTTTTCGGTCACGGCATTTGAAAGTCGGCGCTGGCGGTACGGCGGTTGTTCGGCCAATTCGGCCATCGATGAGCGCTCTCTCTATGTCTCAGTGCGGCCAGGACCTGCCGTTGGAACTTTTTCGCCATTGCGGCCATTCAAGGGGCTTCGGATTTTCCGGTGTACTGATAGGCTGAAAACCGGCATCCCGACAGAATCGGCTTCGGATTCTCTGGTGCACTGCCCCTGTTGCGGCGGATTACCAATCCATGTCGGTCATCTCCTG
>JAIPCS010000032.1 GCA_021738105.1 Sulfuritalea sp. | reverse complement strand
CTTGCAGCTTTTCGCCGAATTCGGTGAGCGAACGCAGCATGTCCTTCTGACGCACATCGGTACGCAGGATGACGTCAAAACCGAGCGAGCGCAGACTGGCGGCCATGTCGCGAGCATCATTGGCCGGGTTTTTCAGGGCGGCGATGCCAGGATAGGCGGCATTGCCGATGACGAGCGCAACGCGCGGAGAATTGCCTGCGGGCACGATGGCGGGATTGTGCAACGGCCCTGCGGCAAGCGCCGCAACTGCCTGAAACCACAACCAGACCAGAAAGACAAATCGGAAATGCGTCGTGTACATGAACTATCGTGACGTCGAGCGATTCAACGCGTTCCATTGTAGAACGTGTCGCGCCTGACGCGCTGAATCCAACGTGCATGCCTGCCGGAAACACCGCATGGAAAGTCGGCGCTGATGAAGCAACTGCGCTACAAGGCGGTCGAGCAAGAGACGCTCTCCTCGCCGTAGCGGATGGTGACACGGCGATGATTTGTCGTACGCACCTCTTTCTGAAGAACCGGGGACGCCCCTTGGGCCATTGCGTTGCAACATCCACTTCGATGAGCCCGGTTCACACGGCTGAATGCACCTGCGACAGAACGCGACGCGGCGTAGAATTAACCGGATGAGCGCCCGCGGCCTTAACCTGCCTGACACCCCTCTCGACGAGGCCGCGATCGCCAGCAAGGTCACGGCGGAAAGGATTCGCGTATTTGCCGATCGCTCGGTGTCTGGCGCGCTGACGTCGCCGCTGGGAACGGGGCTGCTGGCCTGGATTCTTGGCGGAGCCGCAGGGTGGAAACTGGCGGTAATCTGGCTGGTGCTGATCAACCTCGCAGAACTGCTGATCCTCGGAATCGGCTATCGCTACCAGATGGCCAAACCCGCCGCCGAAGACGCGCCCAAATGGGGCAATCGGCTGATTATCGGCAATACCCTCGCCGGCCTGGCCTGGGGCTCATCGGTCTGGTTCTTCTGGGTCGACGGCGAGTTCATTCTTTACCTGCTCAATCTCATGGTGCTGGTCGGTGTCTCGGCGATTTGCGTGATCATCATGTCGCCGCTGCGAAACGCCATGCTGCTGTTTTCCGCCGGAATTCTGTTGCCACCGCTACTGCACTTGTTGACGGTAGACAATCCATATGCGGCGCAAATATCCGTCGGCCTGGTCATACTCTTCATCACCGAACAGCAATACTCCGGGGTTGCCAAGCGGCAACTGGATCGCGAGCTTGAAAACGGCCAGCGTAATCTCGCACTGGTCGAGCAGTTGACCCTGACACGCTCGGCTTTGAACGATGCCAATCAGAAGCTGACGAGCAAAAACGCCGAGTTGAGTTCAATGCTGGAACGCGTAAGGGTAATGGCCACGCGCGACGAACTTACCGGTGCCTTCAACCGCCGCTTCATCGGCGAACAGCTTGAACGGCAGGTGGCACTCAAGGCGCGCCATGGCACGCCGGCCAGCATCGTCATGCTCGATCTCGACCACTTCAAGAAAATCAATGACCGCTATGGACATTCGGTCGGTGACCAGGCGTTGAAGGAGACAGTGCGCGCGATCGACGCGGAACTACGCGAAGGCGATGTCGTGGCGCGCTTCGGCGGCGAGGAATTTCTGGTTCTGCTGCCTGTTGCCGGGCTCGAAGCCGCTTCTCAGTTGGCAGAACGGCTGCGGGCCGCCCTCGCGAAAGTCGCTTTGAGGGAAGGACAGGAAGAAATCCACCTGCGAGCTTCATTCGGCATTGCTGAGTTGCGATCAGAGGATACCGTCGAAATGTGGCTCAGGCGAGCCGACCTGGCACTATACGAAGCCAAAGAGAAAGGTCGCGATTGCGTGGTCGAAGCGGCCTGAGCCATTGATCAAGTGCGGCTGCAGGTGCAGCGCGCATGTCTAATCCTTGCGGGAATCGCCGCTGGACTCAATTCGTCAGAACACGCCCCCATTCCCGCTCGAAAACACGCACAAGTTTCTGGTTGTCGAGGCGGTTCGGCTCGGCCGCGACGCGCGCCATGTCGGCGGGGAAATGGAACAGCGCAGGCAAGGCGTCGGGCGTGATGAAACGTGTCGCCACTGGAATTGCGGCAGGCGGCTGGTACTCGCGGCGGCCGGCGAGGATGTAGCCCCATTCGCCGAAGCTGGGCACCAGCGCGTGATAGGGCGCCGTCTGCCAACCGGCCGCTTCGAGCGTGGCAACCACGGTCCAGAAACTCTCTCGGGCATAAAGTGGTGAGGTGGCCTGGATCACGATGCGGCCGGTGTCGGCGACATGGTGTTTCAACAATCGGTAGAAGGCCGTTGAGTAGAGCTTGCCCAGGCTGTAGTTTGATGGATCGGGAAAATCGACGACGACGAAATCAAAAATATCCTGATTCTGTTCCAGCCACTGCAATGCGTCGGCATTGACTATTTTCAGCTTCTTCGAAGCCAATGCGCCACCATTCAATTCGCTCAGCATGGCTGATTGGGAGAACAGCTCGGTCATGCGCGCATCGAGATCGACCAGGGTGATGCTGTCGACCTGCGGATACTTGAGAATTTCGCGCACCGCCATGCCGTCGCCGCCGCCCAGCACCAACACGCGATGGGCGCCCGGCAGCGCCGCCAGGCCCGGATGCACCAGCGCCTCGTGGTAGCGATATTCGTCGCGTGAGGAGAACTGCAGATTGTGATTGAGGTAAAGCCGCAGCTCGTCGCGCCAGCGGGTAACCACGATGCGCTGATAAGGGCTAGATTCGGCGTGGACGATGTCTTCGTTATAAAGATTGGCTTCGGCCAGACTGACGAAAGATCCGGCAAAGCCGAAGGCAAGCGCAAGCAAGGCAATCACCGCAGCGCATTGCGCGCGCAAACCGGCCATGAGTCCGATCTGACTGCGAAACAGCCACAGCGCCCAAGCGGCAACCACTGCGTTGAGCAGGCCGAACAGCAGCGCACTGCGCACCAGCCCCAGATGCGGCGCCAGCAACAGCGGGAAAAGCACTGAGACCGCCAACGCGCCGATGTAGTCGAATGTCAGCACCTGCGCCACCAGATCCTTGAAGGCCACGTCACGCTTGAGGATGCGCATGATCAGTGGAATTTCCAGCCCGACCAGTATCCCGATCAGCAACACCACCCCATACAGCGTCAGACGAAACGGCCCTGAATGCAAAGTGAATAGAAGGAACAGGAGCCCGGCCGATAGACCGCCGAGCAGGCCCACCAGCAGTTCGATCTGAATGAAGCGCACCAGCAGATTGCCCGTCACATGCTTCGACAGCCAGGAACCGATGCCCATGGCGAACAGATAGACGCCGATCACGGTGGAGAACTGCATTACCGAGTCGCCCAGCAGATAACTGGCCAGCGCGCCTGCGATCAGCTCATAGGCCAGCCCGCAGGAGGCGACAATGAAAACGGAAACCAGCAGAGGACGTTGCATCAGCGAGCGGTCATTTGTGATACAGCCGTGCTGCACTGCCGGGGCGCAACGGCTGGGCGTCGGCGACTTCGCTGAACAGGCTCCAACCGCGATACTGCCCGTAATTGAACAGGGTGAAGGCTGCCAGGCTGAGGATCAGGGCGGCGCGGGACATCAGTCGTCGTCTCCGTCATCATCGGAACCGAATTCCTCACCGCTGGACAGATAGTCTGCTTCTTTCCAGCGCGCCTGTTCGAACGCATTGACTCGGTAGCGGCTGAACAAAGGCAAGGCCGCCAGAAATGCCAGCAGGAAAAAGAAATTGCTCCAGGCCGCCTGATTGCGAATGACCCGAATACGGTCAACCACGGCTACACGCTTCTCGGCGGAGAATTCCGGATCAATGACAAAGTAGTAATTTCCCGCAGGCAAATTGTGGAATACCAGTTCGCGGGTGCGATCTCCTTCGCTCCAGCTTTCGCCGCCATCTACCCCGTGCCAGTAAGATATTTCCGTTTGCGCAGCCCATGCGCGCCCGCTGCTCTTCTCGACCAGGGTCAGCCCGAGACCCAGCCAGTTGTTGTCCAGATTGGTGTCATGGCGCAACACCAGATTGCGCGCGTTGCTGTCGAGCTGAAAACCCTGGGTCGCCACCGGTTCCTGATTCGACGGCGATAACACTACGCGCTGATCAAGCAGGTTTTTTCCCCCAAGGATGAACAGCCATACCAGCTGGGCGAGCACGGCCAGGCCGAGGAATTTCCAGAAACTGTGAAAAATGCGGCGATGGTTTTCCTCGCGCGGGTTGGGTTGGGCCATGCCGATCCCCTTCGGCTCGGGCAGCATCGTCTTCAGCTTGAATGCAACAGCGACGTCTTCAGCAGGCAGATACTCGCCTATCGACCAGCTAATTTCGTTTTGACTGGATTCACGGCTGAGCGATTTTGGTGGCGCGGTGAAATCAATGACGTCCCAGGTTTCACCCACTTTGATCTTCCAGGTGAATTCGCCAATGACATAACGCGTTTCGGCGGTGCCTGCCGAGAAGCGACGATATTCGACACCACCAAGATTAGCCGTCGCCTGTCCGATGTGGTAACGCGGTGATTTGTCCACCGGGCTGACCCAGCTCCAGTGGCCGTCGGCTTCAACCAGCCAGCGAAAACCATCGTTCGGGTGGTGCAACAAATATTCCTGCCAGGGATAGTCGATTCCCAAAGCCGTGATGACGCGTTGCTGAAAACCGATCACCGTCCAGTCCTTGCCCGCGAAGCGTCCACTGCTGCCCAGTTCGATCAAGGGTTTGATGCGCGTCGCGGCAGCGGCCCTGGCGAGTATCGTCAGGCTTTCGTTGGCGGGCGCGAGCACACTGAGACAGGAAGGACAGGCGACACTTTGTACCGCTTTGTCATGCAGGCTGATGGCGCCCCCACACGCCGGGCAAGCAAGCAACCTGACTTCGCCCGCCGGCTTTTTTGACTCGGTCTCGCCGCGCAGATTGGCAAAGTGCAGGGCGGCAAAAGGCAGCGACTCGCCAATAAATACCAGGGGGGGCGTTTCCGAATAGTCGATGCTGGCAAACGCAGACTTGGACTCATCCGTGGTGCGCAGATCAGCCAGTTGCGCCGGATAGCCGGCGCCGAAAGCGAAGGGCAGCTCGCCTTCGCCCGACAGACACATCGCTTCTTCAATATCCGTTACGACGAAATCCCGACCGGCGAGACTGAGCTCGTCATTGGGCATCAGGTCGGCAAACTCTGGCAGGGTGATGCCCGGCGGCGTCAGGAAAGTCACCAGATATTCGCCGTTGGCGTCGGACAACCAGCCGCCGCGCATGTCGTCGAACAGCAGATGCCATTCGTTCCAGACACCCGCCGCATAGCGCAACTGGATGCGCCCGACTACCGCGAAGTGCACGCCTTGGTACTTGCCCTCGGTACCGATCCGGATCGGCGAAGCATCCTCGACCAGATCCGCCATGCGGCCGAGATTTTCGAGATCGCCGCCATGACGCACCAGGGTGCTGCGACAAAACCCGCACACGCCGTGAAACGACGCCGACGATTTAAAAACGACCGGGGCGCCGCAGGCGGGGCAGTTGGCGGAGAAGGGCATTAGAACAAAATCTTTTTAGCCACAGAGGACACAGAGAACGGCAAACCCTGAAGTGCTTTTGTATGTCCTGTGTGGCTAATGCTTCTTATGCGAGCTTCGCCAGCAGCTCGGCTTTCTTCGCATCGAATTCGGCCTGGGACAGTACGCCCTTGCCGACCAGGCTGTGCAACTTTTCCAGCGTGGCAACGACGTCGTCCGCGGAAACGGGGGTGGCTGCAAAAGTCGGCGCTGGCGTGCTCTGCATGCCGGGACTAGCGCTTTGCGCGCCGGCAACGGCACTGGTTACCGCCGGTGCGGCTGACGGAGCGGCGGCAGGATTCAATGACTGCGCCATTGACGCAGCAACCTGCTGGCCGACGCCGAAACCGACACCGACGCCGGCACCCAGTCCAGCCAGACCGCCCTCATTTTGCGCAGCCAATGGAATGGCTTCAGCCGTCTGAAACTGGGTATAGCCTTGAATGCCGCCCATCATGTTTACACCGATACGCTTGTCGAGCATGGCCTGCAACTCTTCGGGCAGCGAGATGTTCTGCACATTGAGGCTGTCCAGCACCAGACCATAGCTCTGGAACATCGGCGCCATTTTGGCGAGCAAGGCGTTGCCGAACTCAACCTGATTCGCGGCCATGTCGATGAAAGGCACGCCCGACTCACCGAAGATGTCCGAAATATGACCGACGATGGTGTTGCGCAACTGGCCTTCGAGCTGCTCCGAACTGTAACTTTCCAGCGTCCCGGAAATGGTGCTGTGAAAGGTCTTCGGGTCGCTTAGATGGTAGGCAAATATGCCGAAGGCGCGCAGCCGAACCATGCCGAAATCCTTGTCGCGAATGGTGACCGGGTTCGGTGTGCCCCATTTGCGATCCACCTTCTGCCGGGTACTGAAAAAGTAGACGTCGGACTTGAAGGGCGATTCGAACAGCTTGTCCCAGTTCTTCAGATAGGTCAGCACCGGCAGGGTCTGCGTCGTCAGCTTGTACATGCCGGGGCCGAACACATCGGCGATCTGTCCTTCGTTGACGAACACCGCCATTTGCGACTCGCGTACCGTCAGGCTGGCACCGTGCTGAATCTCGAACTCGGCCATGGGAAAGCGCCAGGCCATGGTCTCGCCATCGTCCTCGGTCCACTGGATGATGTCGATAAACTGTTTCTTGATGAAATCCATGAGTGCCATGAGCGTCTCCTTAATAACGTGAAATAGCCCGTTCTGAGCGATTGGTGATAATCGAGCGAAGCGAGCCGAGCAGTAGCCCCCCGCGAGGGGGGAAGGGGGGGCGGGTCTTCAATTCGTCTTTCGCGTGTTTCACTAACGGTGCGTGGATCTTGGTGGCATGAGCGTTACGTTAATAAGTCATGCAGGCAGCATTGATCAGTCCGACGGTCAGCGACAGTGTGGCGACAAAGGTGGCGGGCGCCACGCGCCCAGCGGCGATGTCTTCTTGCAATTGCGGCAGGGCCACCCGCGCCAGCAGCCAGGCCAGCAGTTGTACGAGACCCGCGACCACGCCCCAGAACACGAGATCGAGCACCGTGTCGCTGTGGGCAATGACATTGGCAATGGGCATGGCGAAACCAAGCACTGCTCCGGAAAGCGATATTGCTGCCGCTGTGTTGTTGGCTCGAATCAGCCTGATTTCGTCGTAGGGCGTGACGTAGAGATAGATTGCGACAAAGCCGACCAACAGCACGATGGCGGCACCGAGATAAGCCAGAAAGTTCGGCAATGTGGCAAGAAAATGTTCGGGCATGGGACTGACCTCCGATCAGTGTTGCATTGTCTGACAGGTGGTCGGCTCGGGCAAGTGTTCTATTCGGCGCGCCCAAGCATCGCTGCATTGCCAAATGACCGCACGAAGACGCTTCGTCTCAGGATCCACGCCGTCGGCGTGTCGTGACACTTTCACCACCGATTCCCCAATTGTCCGTATCTACCTCGTCGATAACAACGACGGTTGTTGCTGGATTTTTATTCAAAATGCTCTCTAGCAGATCAGTGACTCCTGAGATGAGCTTCGCCTTTTGTTCGGCAGTAACATTTCCTTCGCGGGTAATTTTTATGTTTACGTAGGGCATGGCGTATTCCTTGTCATCTGTGTAAAGGCGCGGACAACGGCTATGAAAAACAAAAACATGCTATTTCTGCCAATGCTAACGCTCCGCCTAAGCGAAGACTAGTGACCTCTTGGAATCATGCGGTCCATGCTTGGATGGCAGACCGATGCATGCTGATATGTTTCCGGAATGAAACGAGAGGGGACCAAAGCCATAGCGATGCGGGCAGAAAAACTGAATACAAAAGACGCTCGCCGCTCAAGCCCAGAGCGACTCAACACTCCCTGCTGTATCGCGCCAGTCCTTCGAGCACCAGATTGTCGACCCGGCGAAAGGAAAGGTCCAGATGCGACTCCAGTTCGCCGGCCGCTCCACC
Source organism: Sulfuritalea sp. (assembly GCA_021738105.1). The sequence goes on along the minus strand of JAIPCS010000032.1, from coordinate 12,574 downwards.
CGAGAGCAGGCACAGCGCATCACCGCTCAGAGTGGCATGTATGCGCTCGATGGCACCCAGCGTGGCATGTATCGCACCGCCGACAATCGCGTCGTCGGTGTTGGTCGGCTGGGGCCGATAGTAGCCGGCGGCGTGGGGCAGGTCCGCGGTATTGTGAGCGAGTGCTGTGCGCATCAGTTTCAGTCCGGGCAGGATCAGTCCACCGCGAAACATGCCATCGCCATCCAGCGCATCGATGGTCGTGGCTGTTCCGGCCATCACGACCACGGCGGGTCCCGGATGCAACGATCGCGCACCGATCAGCGCCGCCCAGCGATCAGTGCCGAGTTGCCCGGGGCTGTCATAGCCGTTGGTAACGCCGCAGGCGGCAGCCGAACTGATGAGCCACTGCAGTGGCCGGTCAAGCCGACGGGCCAAGCCTTCGGTGCGCTGCCGGATCACTTCACCGGCGACGTTGCAGGCCACGATGCGCATCGGACTGTGTTCGAGGCGACCTAGTTGCTCGTCGAAATCCTGATACTCGAGCGCGCCCTGCATGCGCCAGACGCCGCTATCGTAGAAGCCAAATTTTAGGCGCGTGTTGCCGGCATCAAGACACAGAATCATGTCGGCGCTTCAGGCGGGGCGCAGAGACACTTCGCCGGAGAGAATGCGCTCGACACGACCATCGACTTCCAGCAGCAGCGCACCGTCGCTATCGACGCCACGACAGATACCTGCGCTGGCCGGCCCGAAATCGCTCAACAGTTCGACGCGCGCATCCTGCATGGCATGACGCGCCAGCCACTCCGGGCGAACGGCGGTGAAGCCACCGGCGGCGAAGCCTTCGAGTGTGACCAGCAATTCGCCAAGCAGGGCGGCGTAGAGATCGTTTGTGTCCGGGATTGCACCCCGCTCACCCAGCGCTGCCGATGCTGCCTGCACATCCGCAGGCATGCCGGCCGGCAGGTTCAGGTTGATGCCGATGCCGATGACTGCAGCATGCGCTGCACCGGGAAGCAGTTCGACCAGTATTCCGCCGAGCTTGCGGCCGTCCTTGAGGATGTCGTTGGGCCATTTCAGTGCCGTACCACCAGCGCCGACTTTCTCCAGGGCGCGTGTGACAGCAACACCAACAGTCAGCGAGAGTCCAGCCGGCGCGGTACCCGGCGCGAAGCGCCAAAGCAGCGAAAAGGTCAGGCTGTCACCACGACTGGCAAACCAGTTGCGGCCGCGGCGGCCGCGACCGGCGGTTTGCTCCTCGGCGATAAGCACCGTGCCCGACGGTACGCCCGCCTCGGCTCGACGAAGCAATTCCGCGTTGGTCGAATCGCAGCTGGATACGATATCGATATCGAAGCGACGGGCGGCAGGACCAAGCTTTGCCGCAATCGCAGCAATTGATTCAGGCATGACAGTATCTCGCGGGAAGGAAACGCCTTCTCAGCGTTTGCGAAAAGGTCACTCTGACTATACCTGATGCCAACCGGCAACGCCGAGTTCCAAGGCGCCCAAAAGGATGGATGAGGCATTCGTTCGCTGTAGCCGCCTGGACTGACGCGCACTCAAACAGGCTCGGCATCCTCCTTGACATCATCCAGACCGAGTTCCTGAATTTTGCGCGTGATTGTATTGCGACCGATTCCAAGCAACTGCGCCGCGTCGATTCTGCGTCCGCCGGTTGCAATCAAGGCACGACGAATCAGTGTGGCTTCGAACTGATGTGTGAGTTGTTCAAAGACCTGGCCAGGCGCCGCTCCGAGCAAGCGGTCTGCTTCACTCGCCAATACCGTGCACCAGTCGGATGAAGCGACGCGACTCGATGTCTCGCGCAGTTCGGCGGGCAGATCGGCGATGCCGACACTTTGCCCCGGCGCCATCACGGTCAACCAGTGACAGAGGTTTTCCAGTTGGCGGACATTGCCGGGGAAATCCTTCCCCTGAATGTACTTAAGCGCCGCATCGGTGAGTCGCTTGGGCTCACCGCCGATTTCCTGGGCACTTTTCTGCAGGAAGTGTTTGGCCAGCAGCGGGATGTCGGCGCGTCGTTCACGCAGAGGCGGCAGGCGCAGGCGAATGACGTTGAGGCGATGGAACAGGTCTTCGCGAAACAGGCCAGCCTTGACCCGATCTTCCAGGTTCTGATGAGTGGCCGCGATGACGCGCACATTGGCTTTGACCGGCTGATGCCCACCGACCCGATAAAAATTGCCGTCCGAGAGCACGCGCAGCAGCCGCGTTTGTAATTCCGCCGGCATGTCGCCAATTTCGTCCAGAAACAAAGTTCCGTTGTCGGCCTGCTCAAAGCGTCCGCGACGCTGTGCCCCCGCCCCGGTAAACGCGCCCTTTTCGTGGCCGAACAGCTCGGATTCAAGCAAATCCCGCGGAATCGCCGCCGTATTGATGGCGATGAAGGGCGCATCCTTGCGTGGACTGTGGCGGTGAAGGGCGCGAGCCACGAGTTCCTTGCCGGTTCCTGATTCACCGTTGATCAGCACGGTAGCGTGGGATTGAGACAGACGACCGATGGCCCGAAAGACTTCCTGCAAAGCGACGCCCTGCCCCAGAATTTCCGGAACGACACTGCTCTCCACTGGCGCACCATTCTGGTGCGCAGCCTGAGTCAGTGCACGACGAAACAGATCCACGGCCTGTTCGACATCGAAAGGTTTCGGCAGATACTCGAAGGCCCCCCCCTGGAACGCCGCGACGGCCGAATCCAGATCGGAATAGGCGGTCATGATGATGACCGGCAGATGGGGGTAGTGTGTTTTTACATGGCGCAAAAGCTCGAGCCCGCTGCTGCCAGGCATCCGTATATCGGATATCAGCACTTGTGGTCGCTGACCGTTGCCAAACGCCGCCAGTACTTCGTCTGCTGACGTGAAGCACTTGGCAGGAATACTCTCCCGACCCAAGGCCTTTTCCAGCACCCAGCGTATGGAGCGGTCGTCATCGATGATCCAGACGGGATTCATGATCTGCGTCCTGCGCGCTCCATGGCAGGCCCTCCGGAATTCTGCAAGCGCAGGGAGCCACGCTCACTGTTTCGCCTGGAGAGAAGGCAAAGATATAGGTGTTTCATTGTTCTTCCTTCATCTTTCTGGCCAGCGGCAGCATCAACGAAAAACAAGTGTGGCCCGGACGCGAGCTGACTTCGATGATTCCACCATGTTGTTGAATAAAGCTCTGTGCGATCGTCAGCCCCAGACCTGTTCCATTTTCCCGACCGGAAACCAGCGGATAAAAAATCTTGTCCTGAATTGCAGCAGGAATCCCGGGGCCGTTGTCGATCACTTGCAATTCAAGTGCCAGCTGGTAGTGCTTCTTGGCCAGCGTGACATGGCGGGCCGCCCGAGTCCGAAAATGAATCTCGCCGGTTCCCTGCATTGCCTGTGCCGCATTTCGCGCTATGTTCAGGATTGCCTGAATCAGTTGCTCCCGATCACCGGTAATGTCCGGTAATGACGTGTCGTAGTCTCGATTGACCCGAACATTGTGATACTCGGCATGAATCAGACGGCGCACGCGCTCGAGAATCTCGTGAATGCTGACCAAAGCAGGTTGCATCGACCGATGTGAAGATAGCAGCCGCTGCATCAGGTCCTGCAGGCGATCCGCCTCGGCAATGATGACCTGGGTGTACTCCTTGTGCGCCTCGCTGGCCAGTTCCCGTTCCAGCAATTGCGCCGAGCCGCGAATTCCGCCGAGGGGATTCTTGATCTCGTGTGCCAGATTGCGCACCAGTTCCCGGTTGGCCTGTTGTTGCTGGGCCAGTTGCTCCTCGCGCGCCGCTTTCAGTTGCTGATCGATGGGACGCACCTCCAGCAACAGGCGTGCTTTGCTGGTTTCCACGGGTGATACCGTGCAATCCACATGCAATTGCATCTCCCCGCCAAGGTTGATCAGGATGTCATGTCCGGTATAACTCCAGTTGTTTTTCAGTGCATTTTCGAGCGCCGCGGCAAGTTCCGGCGGTTCGCCCAACAAGCGCTGTAAAGGATGGCCCAGCAACTGGCGCGAACTGATGGCGAAAAGATTCTCTGCCGCCGGATTGACGTGTCGAATAACCAGCCGGCTGTCTACCAGAACGACAGCAGAGGAGAGCAGATCCAGTCCGCTAAAGGCATGAAAAGGTTCATTGGCGCTCATACCCGCTAACTGTGCAAGAAACGCACCCGCCTATGGAAAAGTCCGCTTCGCCGATCAGCGCAGCTTGGCAAGCTCTTTTTTAAGCGCCTCGACATTCCGCTCGTGCAACGCCACGGTGTCGTGCAAAGGCTGGAGCTTTTCTGGTGGCTGGCCGCTTGCGTCAAGAATAGCCTTGCGTGCTTTCTCCGCACCTTGCAACTCGTTGGCGAGTTCCTTGGTCAGGATATCGCGTCGATCACCGTCCCGGGCCTTTTGTTCGCCTTGGGACACCCGCGGGAAGTCTCGCGGCGTCGGCGCCGAAGCGACGCTTTGCCTTGCACCCTTGTTGCTGGCAGCAGCAGGTTCCGACTGGCGCGAAAGCACGGCGCATTTCTTGTTGCTGGGTTTCTGGTTGGTATAGAGAACACCAGAACTATCAACGCATTTGTAAAGCGTATTGGCGCCCGCCGCCACGGGCAGCAAAAGCGGGATGGCAAGAAGCAATGTCTTCATGAATGCAAGTGTAAGGCAATTGCGAATTCATCGCCCAAAATACCCCCGGAACCCGATTGACGGCGGCATGGGAGCGGACCATTCATGATGGACATCTGCCAATAAAAAAGACGGGCAAGCGCCCGTCTTTTTTATTGCCGAGAAACGAATCTTTCGTAGCGGCGAGGTCAGTGTTCTTTGCTGGCCCGCCTGCTACGCTTGGGCTTCATCAGATCGAGTAATACATTTCGTACTCGAGCGGATGTGTCGTCATGCGGTAACGCGTGACTTCTTCCATCTTGAGCTCGATGTAAGCGTCGATCATGTCATTGCTGAACACGCCACCGCGCGTAAGGAACTCGCGATCATTGTCCAGATATTCCAGTGCCTGATCGAGACTGGCGCAAACGGTCGGGATCTTCGCATCTTCTTCCGGCGGCAAATCGTAAAGATTCTTGTCGGCCGGATCGCCGGGATGCAGCTTGTTTTGCACGCCGTCCAGTCCCGCCATCATCATCGCGGTAAAGGCCAGATAGGGGTTGGCACCCGGATCGGGGAAGCGCACTTCAATGCGACGTGCCTTGTCGGAGTGCACATAGGGCACGCGAATCGACGCCGAACGGTTGCGCGCCGAATAGGCCAACTTGACCGGAGCCTCAAAGCCAGGCACCAGACGCTTGTAGGAGTTGGTCAAGGGGTTGGTCAGGGCATTCAGTGAGCGAGCGTGCTTGATGATGCCGCCGATGTAATACAGAGCAAATTCGGAGAGACCGGCGTAGCCATTGCCGGCAAACAGGTTCTTGCCATCCTTCCAGATCGATTGATGCACATGCATCCCGGATCCATTGTCGCCAACGATAGGCTTGGGCATGAAGGTCGCGGTCTTGCCGTAGCTGTGGGCGACATTGTGAACGATGTACTTGAGAATCTGGGTCCAGTCGGCACGTTGAACCAGGCTGGAAAACTTGGTGCCAATTTCGCACTGGCCGGCAGTGGCGACTTCGTGGTGATGCACTTCGACAGGGACACCACAGGCTTCCAGGGCGATACACATCTGGGCGCGAATGTCGTTGAGGCTGTCAACCGGAGGAACGGGGAAATAGCCGCCCTTGACGGTCGGACGATGCCCGGCATTGCCACCTTCGAACTTGTCTGCCGATGCCCAGGCGGCTTCTTCCGAAATGACCCGGCACATGGCCCCGGACATATCGACTTTCCACTCGACCGAGTCGAACACGAAAAACTCGGGCTCAGGACCGAAAAAGGCGGTGTCGCCGATGCCGGAGGACTTGAGGTAGGCCTCGCCACGCTTGGCCAGCGAGCGTGGATCGCGGTCGTACCCCTTGCCGTCCGCGGGCTCAACCACATCGCAAGTCAAGATCAGCGTGGTTTCGTCCATGAAGGGATCGATATAGGCGGTAGACGCATCCGGCATCAGTTGCATGTCTGAAGCTTGAATCCCCTTCCAGCCGGCAACGGACGAGCCGTCAAAGGCGTGACCGTCTTCGAATTTCTCGATACCGAAATGCGATATCGGCACGCCAACGTGTTGTTCCTTGCCGCGAGTGTCGGTGAAGCGGAAATCAACGAAACGAACTTCCTTTTCTTCAACCAGCTTGAGTACGTCCTGGGGGGTCATGAGTTGCTCTCCTGAGAGTGAATGACAAATACGAAACGACAAATAGTGAAGACGAAGCGTAGTAAGGTTTCGGTGTAAGCAGTCCGCCAAAACAATCTACTGTGCAGTACCCTGTTAGCAGATTGCGTGCCACTCGCTCCTGCAAAACATGCGATTGTGCCACAAGGCATTTGGCTTATCGATGGATAGATTTGCGCACCATTGACGTGCATGACTTCCAAAATTGCACTAATTTGGTGCGATTTTCTGATTCAAGCGAATCGCGACAAACCAGGGGTCGCCGGGTAGCGCAAGTTCCAGCCTCCGCTTGATTTCCGCAAGTCTGGATTCGTCGGCAAATCCGGATGGCAAAAAGATTTCCGCCTCCACTTTTGTACCGAGGTAATGCAAGGTTGTTGCCTCGAAATCCGGCGGACAGGTATCGAGCAGCTTGACAAGGTGCTCGAGCAGCACCGCACGGTCGGGCAACTGGATCGCCGCGTCGGCCAGCAGATCATTTTCGGCGTCGACATGGACCAGGACATCGAGAACTTCCGGATGTCGACTGAGCACACGCTGTCTCGCCGATTCGGCAACTCGGTGCCCCTCGGAAACGCTGATGCGGGGATTGACCTGCACATGGGCGTCGACCAGCACTTGATGGGCCATGCGACGGGTGCGCAGTTCATGCAAACCCAGAACTCCTGGAGTGCTGGCGATGGTGTGGCGGATCGCCGCCACTTCCTCGACCGACAGGCCGGTATCGATCAACTCGCGTATGGCATCCCAGGCAAACTTGAAACCAACGCGCACGATCATGGCGCCAACAATAATGGCGGCCACCGAGTCGGCAAAATTGAAGCCGAGCAAAGCGCCCCCGATACCTATGGCTACCACCAATGAAGAAAGCGCATCGGCGCGCGCGTGCCAGGCATTGGCCACCAGCATGGGCGATCTGAGGCGCTCGGCGGTCGCCAGCATGTACCGGAACAGTCCTTCCTTGGCCGCCAGAGTGAACAGGGCAGCCCACATCGCTGCGACGCCAACCGGCGGCGCACTGCCGATATCCTGCAGACGCGTCGCCGCGGAAAACAGAATGCCTGCGCCGGTAGCCGCCAGCAGCAGGCCCAGTACCAGCGAAGCAGCGGTTTCAAAACGCCCGTGACCGTAGGGATGATCGGCATCGGCGGCTTCGGCGCCCTTGCGATTGGCGTACAGCACGAAGGTATCCGCAACAATATCCGACAAGGTATGCATCGCGTCCGCGATCAGACTTTGCGAATGGGCAAGAAAGCCCACCACCAATTGCATGGTCGTCAGGACCAGATTGACGGCAACACTGACCCAGGTAATGCGCTGACCTTCCTGAAAACGCTCTTCCTCCTGCGCCTGCGCGCTAACCGGCTGGGGATCGACCGTCTTGTTTGCTTGGGTAGAGCCGGACATGAGCATGATTGAATTGCGAAGACCCCCCATTCTATTGCGCTTGGCAGCGCAAGAAGCGCTTTTGGACTGCACTGCGGCTTCGGTCCGGAAACACCTGTCACAGCGGTCCAAGGTGGTATGCCGGCACTGTTAGACTAAGGTCATCATGCACATCACCATACTTGGCGCTGGCGTCACCGGCCTCGCCGCCGCGTGGTATCTCACCCGAGACGGTCACACGGTGGAAATCATCGAGCGCAACGAAGGCGTGGCGCTCGAAGCCAGTTTTGCCAACGGCGCCCAGCTTTCGTACTCCTACGTGGCGCCGCTGGCCGGGCCGGGTGTATTGCCCAAAGTACCGCCCTGGTTATTGCGCCGCGACGCGCCATTGCGCTTCTATCCCTCAATCGATCCATACCAGTGGCGCTGGCTCCTGGAATTCGTTCTCGCCTGCAAGCGCAGCACCAGCGAACTCTCCACGCGTCGGCTGCTTCGGCTGTCTTTTTACAGCCGCGAGATGATGCACCACTTGCTCGACGAGGAGAGCTTCGATTTTGGCTATGCCAGAAATGGCAAGCTGGTGCTGTTCTCCGACCCCGCCGATTTCGATGGTGCACGTCGCCTGCTTGATTTTCAACGCTCACTCGGCTGCGAACAGAGTGCACTGGATCGCCGTCATTGCATTGAACTCGAGCCGATGCTCGGCGATCCCCAATCGGCGCTGGGTCGCCGTTTTGTCGGCGGCATTCATACCGTGAGCGAAGAGGTTGGCGATTGCTACCGATTCTGCCAGGATCTCGAAGCTCACTTGCGCAGAAACGGGGTGGTGTTCCGCTTCGGTACCCGCATCACCGGCCTCGAAACCCGGGGGGATCGCATCAGTGCGATCAAGACATCGGCGGGCACGCTGCCCACCGACCTGTGCGTGATGAGCCTGGGCGCGCAAAGTCCAACGCTGGCGCGCCCCCTTGGCATTCACCTGCCCATCTATCCGCTCAAGGGCTATAGCATCACCTTGCCACCGCAAGCAGGTCTGGCGACGCTGAAAATCAGCATTACCGACGCGACGCGCAAAGTGGTTTATGCACCGCTCTCAGGCGCCAGCGGCACCTCGCTTCGCGTGGCGGGCATGGCCGATATCGCGGGCTACTCGAACCGGATTGATCCGGTTCGAGTCAAGCAACTGATCCTCGAAGCTGAGCGCGCTTTTCCGTCAGCAACCGATTACACACAAGGCCCGGACACCATGCAGCCCTGGACCGGTTTGCGACCGGCAACACCCGGGGGTTTGCCGATTCTTGGCGCAAGCCCTTACCCAAACCTGTTTTTCAATTGTGGGCACGGTGCGCTGGGCTGGACACTGGCACTGGGCAGCGCTCGCATTCTGGCCGACTTGATCAAGGGTGAAACACCGGAAATTCCTCTCGACGGTTTCACTCTGAAGGCCTAAGACATGTCTGGAAAATGCCTCGCGCATTGCTGTCGCCGTCATGCCTGGAACACGGAGAGGTGATGAATCAAACAAGCCGATGACAGCAACCTGCGTTTCGGTCATGTGCCTCACCGCGGAGGCATTTCCAGGGAGCCAATCGATCCGGACTGAATTCAGCCATGGCCTTGGCATGGGTTTCGTCGGGCTTGCGGGAAAGCTATACTCGAAACCTTCGATCCAATCCCGTCCGTCGGGCCAGCTTTAACATGGGACGTCTCACTGAAATCCTCAATCTGGCGCAATCGCGCGCCCACGAATTGAAACTGCCTTATGAAGGCGCGCTGACGCCCAAAGAGGCCTACGAACTGCTGCAACTGACACCCGGCGCCAAACTCGTGGATGTGAGGACCAAAGCAGAATTGGACTGGGTCGGCCGGGTCCCCGGCGCGATCGAGATCGAATGGATCAGCTACCCGGGCAATCAGCTCAATGTGCATTTCCTGCAGACGCTGAAACACAGTTTCAGCACCGAATCACTGTTATTGTTTCTGTGCCGCTCCGGTCATCGTTCCAGCCATGCCGCGAAAGCCGCGACCGAGGCCGGATTTCCCGACTGCTACAACATTCTTGAAGGCTTTGAAGGCAACAAGGACGCCAACGGACAGCGTAATCGCACCGGTGGCTGGCGGGCGTATGGCTTGCCCTGGAACCAGTCCTGATTTCGTCACCCGCATTTTTTCGAGTTCATCACATGCAAACCGCAACCATCTCCTTTGACCGCTTCAACACTCTGGCAGACCAGACGGCAGGCGAGCGCATCCGTGCCGCCAAAGAAAAACTGGGCAACAGCGTAACGCTTTTGTGCCATCACTATCAGCGCGCCGATGTCTATGCACACGCCGACATCACCGGCGACTCGCTGAAACTCTCGCGCCTGGCGTCGCAAGCCGATGCCGAAAATATCGTATTTTGTGGCGTGCACTTCATGGCGGAAGTCGCGGACATTCTTTCGCGCCCCGAACAGGTTTCCATCCTCCCCGATCTGGCGGCAGGCTGCTCCATGGCCGACATGGCCAGCCTGGCCAAAGTCGAGCGCTGCTGGCGCGAACTCGGCGCGGTACTGAATCCCGACGAGAAGATCACGCCGGTCACCTATATCAACTCGGCGGCCGATCTGAAGGCCTTTTGCGGCGAACATGGCGGCATTGTCTGCACCTCGTCGAACGCACCGAAGATTCTCGAATGGTCCTTTGCTCAGCGCGAGAAAGTGCTGTTCTTTCCAGACCAACATCTGGGACGCTGGAGCGGATTTACGATGGGCATCCCGCTCGACGAGATGGTGATCTGGAACCCCGATCTTGAACAGGGCGGCCTCACCCGGGAGCAGATTGCCAAAGCGAAAATCATTCTTTGGCACGGATTCTGTTCTGTGCACCAGATGTTTCAGCCCAGGGACATCATCAAGTTCCGTAACCAGTATCCGGACGGGATCGTGATTTCGCATCCGGAATGCGGTTTTGAAGTCTGCAAGCAATCGGATTTCATTGGCAGCACGGAAACCATTCTGAATACCGTCAAGGCCGGCGCACCGAATACCCGCTGGCTGGTCGGCACCGAGCTTAATCTGGTCGAGCGGCTGGCCGAGGAAGTGAAGCATGAAGGCAAAACCGTTCAGTTCATGGCGAGTACCATCTGCATGTGTTCGACCATGCAGCGCATCGATCCTCAGCATCTGGCCTGGACGCTGGAGAATCTGGTCGAAGGCAAGGTGGTGAACCAGATCAAGGTACCCGAACATGAAGCGAGGCTGGCAAAAATAGCGCTGGAACGCATGCTCGCGGTTTCCTGAGCGACCGCCATTCCGATGAGTGCGCGATTGTGAAGACATCGATTGCACTAACGATCGCCACCTGGAATATCCACAAGGGATTTTCACAGTTCAATCGCCGCATGATGGTGCACGAGCTGCGTGATCGGCTGCGCGAGCTGTCGGCCGATATTGTGTTCCTGCAGGAAGTGCAGGGCCTGCATCTTAGGCACGCAGAACAGCATGCGGACTGGCCGTCGGTACCGCAGCACGAGTTTCTCGCCGAGGACGTCTGGGACAATCACTCCTACGGTCGCAACATGGTTTACGACCATGGCCACCACGGCAACGCGATCCTCTCGCGCTTTCCGATACTTCATGAACACAATCAGGACGTGACTCACTTGCGCTGGGAAAAGCGCGGCCTGCTGCATTGCGCGGTAACCTTGCCACAACTGACGCAAGCCTTGCATTGCGTGTGCGTGCATTTGTCGCTTTTTGCACGATCGAGACGACGCCAGATGGAAGCGCTCTCTCGCCATATCGAGGAAATGGTCCCCGCCGGCGCCCCGCTCCTGATCGCCGGCGATTTCAATGACTGGCGCAATCACGCAGACGATTTGCTGGCCGAACGTCTCGGGCTGACCGAGGTATTTGCCGGCGGCGACGCCTGGCAGAGGCCATCGCGCAGCTATCCTGCAGCCCTGCCCATGTTTCGCCTCGACCGGATTTACCAGCGCGGCATGCATGTCGCCGCCGCGCAGGTTCACGCCGGGCCGCCCTGGTCGACGATCTCGGATCACGCGGCGCTGACCGCCGAATTCAAGATCAAGGTTGCTGCGGCGTGAGCCTGGTCCCGTTGGTCGCGGCAGCGCCCGATTTTGTTGACGGCAATCGTCTGGAACTGCTCGAGTCCGGCACGCAATATTTTCCCTCGCTGATCAACGCCATCGATGCAGCCTTGAATGAGGTGCATCTGGAAACCTACATCTTTGCCGACGATCCAACGGGTCGTCGGGTCGGCGCTGCGCTGGCCCGTGCTGCGCGTCGGGGCATCGCCGTGCGGGTACTGGTCGATGGCTTCGGTGCACGAGAGTTCGCGGCGGGGCTAGGCAAATCCATGGCCTCCGACGGCGTGGAAGTGATGAACTACCGTCCCGAAATCGGCCGCTGGACCTTCCGGCGCCACCGCTTGCGGCGCTTGCACCGCAAACTCGTGGTGATTGATGCCGCCGTCGCGTTTGTCGGCGGCATCAATGTGCTGGACGATTTCGATAACGGCAAATCGGCCGTGGCGCGCTTCGACTATGCCGTACGTATCGAAGGCCCGCTGGTCGAGCGCATTCACGCCGCCGTGCGACATGTCTGGCGGCTGGTACGCTGGGCACAGCTTGGCCGCCGGCCGCCAGCGCCAGAAGCACTGCCGGCTGTATCCACGACTCCCGGCGAGACACAGGCCGCGTTCCTGATACGCGACAACCTGCGCCATCGTCATGATATCGAGTACGCCTATCTCGCCGCGGTTCAGTCTGCACGACAGCAGATCCTGATCTCCAACGCCTACTTCCTCCCCGGCCGACACTTTCGGAAAAACCTGCTGGCAGCCGCAGGCAGAGGCGTCCAGATCACCTTGCTGCTACAGGGCCGCTCCGACCACCCGCTTCTGCATTACGCGACGCTGTCGCTGTAT
>JAIPCS010000031.1 GCA_021738105.1 Sulfuritalea sp. | reverse complement strand
ATTTCGGATCCTCCTGCTCAAGTGGTTGTATAACGCAACGCCACTTTGGCACATCGATGCCGTCGCAGCGAGGATCCACCTTCACTCCTCCAACTGCCGAACGGCTGGTTGCCGGGTGGAGGCGTCCATACCATCTGAACAAGTCCCTACCGTTCGGGCTGAGCTCGTCGAAGCCCTTGATTCGACTGGCTTGCGTTTCGACAGGCTCAACGCGAACGGACTTGATCAGTGCTTCCCTAGCCGCTTCTGCAGGGCATACTCCTTGAACTCAAGTGGGTTCTGGGCGGCTACTACGGATTTGCGCGGACCTTGAACTTTCAAAGGCAAGTCTGCTCGGCAGGAATTAGCGCAAATTCCTATCGATACACCTCGCGCCGGTTACCGATGCGCAGAACGCGGACAACGATGCGACTATCCTGAATGTCACAAATGATGCGCCAATCACCAACACGGTATTTCCAATAGGCACCCAACTTGGCACCCGCCAGTGCCTCCCCGATATCGCGGGGATTGGCCAATGTAGCGACCCGCAGTTTCAGGAATCCGATCAGGCGCTGCTGAACGGGACGATCGAGTTTCTTCAGATCCTTCACAGCCTCTGGATCGAACTCGATCTCAAATGCCAAGCTTGCGCTCCACCTCGGCCATGGGAATGGTCTTTCGATTCAGCCTGGCTCGGGCCTCAGCAAGATAGTAGTCTTCAAGATCGTCAATGAATTCGACGATAGCTTCCCTCGCCAAAGCGGTCTTGGTCCGCCCCGTTTCTGCGGCAAGGATATTCAGGCGTTCTTCAATCGTATCAGGCAGGCGTATGGCAAGCATGCGGGTCTCCTTGGGGAAACGCTATACACGTATAGCAAGCAGGCGAATCTTACCACTCACTGAAGCACTGGCAGCGGTTCCATTCACCCCACCAGAAACTCTTCCCGCGTCCTGCCCTTGGCCAGTTCGGCCACCAGCCATTTCGGCTCCCGGCCGCAGCCGGATCAGGCGTCGCCCGTTGCAGCATTGCGATACTTCGCCGCCACCGGCTTGCGTGAGGTCGGCACACTGTAGGGCTCTGCCGGGGCTTTAAACGGTGCCTCCTGGATTGCCACGTCGGCTGCGCCTCCTCGCAATGACGGCACAGGTGCCTGTCCCTGGAAAGTCGGCGCTGGTGACACGGCGACTCAGGGGTTCGCCAACGCCTTTTCGCTCCACTGCTGCCAGCGCCAAGCGTCGACGCACATCAGTACCGTCCGCCCCTTGAAGTTCGTGACGCGCAAACCCGGACGAATGTCATCACGGCGGGCTCCAATTATCTCCGTGGAAATCCTGTCCAATCAAACGGGGCCCGCTCTGAGAGCGGCCATTCTCGTCGCAAGAAATGTCTTGAATTTCGGCTGTCGCGTATCTACAATGTAGAAACATTCTGGCAAGGAGCTGCAATCATGGAAGCTGTTATTCGTAAATGGGGCAATAGCCCAGCCCTACGTCTGCCGGTTGCTGTCATCAAGGAAGCTGACTTCAAACTTGAGCAAAAGGTCAGCATCAGCGTTACCAAGGGACGCATTGTGATCGAGCGATCTGACACCGTCGAATACGATCTTGACCAACTGCTGAGTGGTATCACGGCCACGAACGCTCACGGCGAGTTGAGTTTCGGTAACCCGGTCGGTAAGGAAGCTCTTTAATGTCAGTGCGTGGCTATGTGCCCGAGTCAGGTGATGTTGTCTGGCTGGAGTTTGATCCACAGGTTGGTCATGAGCAGGCCGGCCATCGACCGGCGCTGGTCATCAGTCCATCGAGTTACAACGGCAAGACGGGATTAATGGTTTGCTGCCCGATGAGTACCAAGATCAAGGGACATCCTTTTGAAGTGCTGACCGAGGTGAGTGGCGTGGCGAGCGCGGTCCTCTCCGACCAGGTCAAATCACTGGACTGGAAGCTGCGCCATGCGAAGAAAAAGGCTACGGTGCCTGCTGACGTGATGATGCACGTTCGCGCCAAAATCAAGGCATTGCTGGCCATTCGCTGACCCCTATCATCGCGAGGCCGCTCCCCAACCCACCCCCTACCCCCGTCATCGCGAGGCCGAAGGCCGTGGCGAACCAGCGTCTTCTGGAATGCCACGTCGGCTGCGCCTCCTCGCAATGACAGCACAAGCGCCCGCTCAAAAGTCGGCGCTGGCGACACGACGTCTCCAGAGTAGTTGTTGTGCCGATCAGCAATTTGCCGCTTCTTACTGCGGGGCAGGCACATCGTCCACTCCAGTGGTGCCGGTTTTCAGGCTCTGGAGAATCTGTTTCATGGGCTTTCAACTTTCAAGGCGACTCCCAACGGTTAAGCGGTCCAGTCGTCCAGTTGCAGTTCGGCCACCTGACCGAAAGCGCTATCGTTTGTCACCAGCACCGCACCCACCGCCAGAGCGTGCGTGGCTATCAGCATGTCAAGGGGTGCCAATGCCTTCCCGACTCGTGCCATATCGGCTCGCACGCGCCCATAACGCTCGGCGGCGGAGGTATTCCAGGGAAGTACATCGACTCGCCGCAGGAATTCCCGCACTGCGAGATGAAGTCGCTTTGCGTCTGGCCGCTTGGCCAATCCAAAAAGCAATTCGCCTTCCGTAATCGCCGAGATGCGCAGGGACGCCATGGGAACCGCCACCACCCGCCGCACAACGGCAGGGTGTGCTTTGATCAAATGGCTCACCGTGTTGGTGTCGAGCATGTACCACGTCACTGGTCGTGGCCTTCAAAGGGGTCACGATCCTGGGCGCCGTGGCTGCGCTCCTTCTCGTCCAGAAAGTCAGCAGGGACGTCAGCCCCCTTGAGCGCAATGAAAAAATCATCCCATGTCGCAGGCTTGCGGGACAAAATCACATCACCTGTTTCCGCATCCTGCCGGATAAAAACTTCTTTCGCATCAAATCGATAGGCAGCCGGCAAACGCACCGCCTGGCTACGCCCATTGGCAAAAAGCTTGGCAACTTGACTCACGGCAGCACCCTCCTTTTATGATAGATACCAAAGTATATGCCTAACTGCAGAATCTACCAAGAAATGGGATGACTTGCTTGATCAAGGACCGACGAGGCAATCGCTGACAGCCTGTGGCATCCACTTCCTCGTCATCGCGAGGCCGAAGGCCGTGGCGATCCAGCGCCTTCTGGATTGCCACGTCGGCTGCGCCTCCTCGCAATGACGGCACAGGTACCCGTCCAAAAGTCGGCGCTGGTGAAGCAACTGCGCTACAGGGCGGTCGAGCACAAGACGCTCTCCTCGCCGTAGCGGATGGCACTACGGCTTGCGACTCAGCGGCTGGCCTCGATCTCGGTCAGCATGCGCAGGGCCAGCTCCTTGCGGTCGTAGCGGCCGGCGGCGGCGAGGCCGGCATTGCGATAACGCTGGCGCAATACCACGTCCGACTTCAACGCCAGCAATCCCCGGCACAAAGCGTCGACGCTTTCCGGCTCGAACACCTGGCCGCAACCTTCCCGCTCGACGATCTCCGCCGACTCGCCAGCCACTCCGTGCAGCACAGGAATCCCCATGCCCATGCATTCGAAAAGCTTCGACGGGATTACCGTGGTGAACAACTCGGTCTTCTTCAGGTGGATGATAGAGACATCCAGTAATGACCAGTAGCGCACCACCTGATCCTTGGTTACCGAGTCGACAAACACCACGTTTGCCAATTGCATCGCCTTGGCCTGTTCAATGAGCTTCTGCTTGTTGGCGCCGTCGCCGAGAAACAACAGGCGGATATCTTGTCCGACCGGATCATCCTGCAATCGTCGAGCTGCTTCCAGCAATGTTTCCAGCGCATGCGCCATGCCATGAGTGCCGATGTAGCCGGCGACGAACTTGCCCCGCAAACCCAGCTCAACTTCAAGCTCAGCATCTCGCGGCTGTGGCCTGAAGCGGCTAACGTCCACCCCATTCGTCACCACCGCGATCTTGTCCGCATCGATGCCGCGGCTGACCAGATTCCGCTTGAAAGACTGCGTCACCGAGACAATGCGCGCAGCCTTACGATACAAAAACAACTCCAGATTCTCGAGCATGTCCAGCACGCGCGAATTGCCTATTGCACCGACCGCACGGATCGATTCCGGCCACAAGTCGCGCAGTTCGAAAATGTAGGGGATGCGTTTCAGCCGACTCACCGCGTATGCCGCACAGGTGGTAAACAACTGCGGCGAAGTGCCCAGCACCACATCTACCCGACGAACAAACAGCGCGGCCAGCGTCGCCGCCACCATGAAGCTCTGATAATCCAGGATGCGTTTCACAAAGCCATCGTTGGCAGTGATGTACGTCCACACCCGGATCACGCGGATGCCCGCTATCTCCTCGGTCTGCCAGAGCGCATTGCGATAGCCATCGAAGACACGGCCCTTGGGAAAATTCGGCGCGCAGGTAATCACCGTTACGCGGTGTCCGGCCTCAACCCATTCGCGGCAATGCTCAAACGTGCGCGATGCCGGCGCATTGACTTCCGGTGGGAAGTTGTCGGTCAGAAACAGAATATGCATCTCAATCCCAGAAAAACTCCATCGTTACCTGTGGCCCGGCCAACACCAGTTCAATGCAGGTGCTGGCGATCGACTGCCCGAACTCCGGATGCCAGGTGGATGGCACGACGCGGGCAGCGCCACCCTCTGCCGACCAGCGTATTGTATGCCCGTCGGATAGACGCAAAATGCCGTTACCGTTGTCACCGGACACATTCACCTCCGGATGAAAATGATAACGGGCCACCGCTCTGTCGAAGCCGCCTTCGATTGCATCGCTGACGCGCAAGCTACGCGCGGTCATTTTCCAGGTTCGACGATGCACTGGCCGCCCCGGCAAGCGCCGATAACCGTCATGTGCGCAGACCAGTTCGGCCGCATCGCCCTCTTCGTTCAGTGCAAGCCCAATAGGACGTGCCCGTCGAGCCACACGAAAGCCGCTCCAGACTTCGCTCGAATCCGCATCACCTACCTGTACCGTGCTGTGCGCTGCCGTACCGCGCTGACGCAGCCTTTCCTCTCCCAGCCCGTATTCCGACGTTCCGGAATTCACGACGACCCGCTGCCCGAAGACCGAAAGTTCGAACGAAAGCGTATCTGCATGAGCATGGCCGGGCAGATAATCCGGGCCGATCTCGCCGACATCCGCGAGCAAGAGCGCATCGCCCTTCTGCAAGCGCGCATAGCCGCTTGCCGACAACGACGTCAAATGTTCCGCGACCGGTTCGGCCTCGTCGATCCCGAGCACAGCCGCGTATGCCGCAAGCGCCGCCAGATTGGGTGCAATGCCCAATGCCACGTCATTGAAGAAGGCAATCCCGCCATCGGGATGGGTCATCGCTGCCAGCCAGCGCAGCATCCGCGTCGCTTGCCGGCGCCATTCCGCAACCAGTTCTGCGTCGACAACACCCGGCCAACGCTGCGCCAACTGAATCAAGTCCAGCACATCCTCCAGAATGATCGCGTGATACATCGGGCTGCGTTCGAAATGCCCACCGTCATCGAGAATTTGTTCGGCATGCTCGCGCCGCAGAATGGCCAGTCCTTTCTCCCGCCAGGCATCCGCCTCGGGGCCTGCAAAGAATGACCCGGCGAACACCAAAGCTTTGGCATTGGCCAGCAAATGATTACCCAGCAGATGCCATTCCAGCCTTCCCAACAGCCAGCGCACCTGCACGGCCAGACTTTGCACCACACCGGCTTCCAGCGCATTGCTGGCAGCAGCCCATTTCACCCAGTTCACAATTCGCAGGGATGTCGGATACGGTTCCCAGCCACTGCCGGTGGCCGGCGGGTTCTCCGCAACCCAGCGGTCGATCATGGCCTGATGCCAAGGCGCGCGAGCGACTGCACCATCGGCATTCAGGTCATCGAAATAGTGCAGGTTGTAAAGCCAGAGCTTTGGCCAGTCGCCCCGATTCCAATCGGTTGCTGCAGTTGCCTCACGCGTCACCGATAAAAAGCGGAACGTCGTCGGGCCTGGCATTGAGGATTGACGCGTGCAAGGTATCCAGGTGCCTGATATCGGACGCAATGCCGGCGCCGTCCGCAGATCAGGCTTCAGGCGCGAAAAGCGGAACGCCAGCCGCCCGAAAATCTGGACTGGCTTCAGATACCTCAGGGTATGAAAATAGCGCAACAGGCGAGACGGCACCCAAGTCTCCCGCGTCAGGTGCCGGTCAGCTCAGCCACCCGCCGCCTCGATCGTCACTCGCGCCACCTCCAGCAGTTCGGCAAGTGGAATAGGTGCGGCGCCACCCGTTTCAACTGCGCGAACAAATGCGGCGGCGCAGGCCTTCTGGCCCTTGTCCTGCCGCCACAGATTCATCTTGCTGAATCCCGGCCAGCCAAAGCCGGTCAGCTTGCGGAAGTTGTCGAGCTGCAACGCGCGACCACCTGCAAACACTTCCAGCCGCTCTTTCGGGAAACTTTTCGGCCCGTTGGCAAAGTAATGCACGGTACCGATCGAACCATCGGCAAAACCCAGTTGCAGCGTCACGGTGTCCTGGGTTGCGGAATCCATGTTCATCCGCCGCCATTCCACAATTGGCGCACCGGCCAGAAAGCGCAGCAGGTCAATGAAGTGACAGGCTTCACCAACAATACGCCCGCCGCCTGTCTCGCTATCCTGCGTCCAGTGCTCCGCCGGTATCGCGCCGGCATTCACTGTCATGACAAAAGCCTTGGGGCCGCCGACACCTGACAACAATGATTTGACGCGCTGCACCTGCGGCGCAAAACGTCGATTGAAACCGACCATCAGCCGTCCTGCCGACAAAACCGCAGCGGCTTCAATTGCTGCCAGTTCGTCGAGCGTCAGGCACAGCGGCTTTTCGACGAACACATTCTTGCCTGCCTGCAAAGCCCCGATCACCAGGCCTGCGTGACTGTTGTGGCGCGTTGTCACGACCACCGTGTTCACGTCCGCATCGCCCAGTACGCCGGCGGTATCGGTCGTGGTCTGCTCGAAGCCGAATTTGCGCCCGGCGTGAAGCCCACTCACACCTGCGCTGGACGCCACCACCTTCAACCGTGCCCCGGCCAGTTTGAAAGCCGGGATCAGCACAGCCGTCGCGTAATTGCCCGAACCTATTACGCCAACCGAGCACGACGAAGCCGGCGCTGCTGTCGTCTGCCGCAGTTGTACCGTCGGTTGCCGTGCCACCAGCGCCGACTTTTCATCCTGCGGGTATTCCAGAAGAATCCCCAGCGAAGGTCCTGACCCACCCACCAGCGCATAGGCCTGTTCCGCTGCGTCTATCGGGAAACGATGCGAGATGAGCGGCTTCACGTCCAGCCGCCCTGCGGCCATCATGTCCAGTACGGCTTCGAAATTGCGTTGCTCGGTCCAGCGTACGAAGCCCACCGGATAGTCGTTGCCCTTGTCTTCGTAGCTCGGATCGTAACGCCCCGGCCCGTAGGAGCACGACACCTGGAAGCTCAGCTCTTTCTCGAAAAAGTCGGCACGCGATAGCTCCAGACCGGCCACCCCGACCAGCACGATGCGGCCACGCTTGCGACACATCTGCGCCGCCTGGTGCACCGGCTCGTTGCTCTTGGTCGACGCCGTAATCAGCACCGCATCCACCCCGCGCCCGCGCGAGAACCGCTGTGCGACCGCTACCGGGTCTTCGCCCGCCGCCAGGTTCACCACCTCAGCTCCAAAGCTTTCCGCCAAAGCGAGTTTGTCGGCATCGAAATCCAGCCCCAGCACCCGGCAGCCCTGCGCCCGCAGCAACTGAACCGTGACCAGACCGATCAGCCCGAGCCCGGTAACCACCACCGATTCTCCCAGCGTCGGCGCCACCAAACGGATGCCCTGAAGCGCGATGGCACAGACCACAGTAAAGGCGGCTTCCTCGTCAGACACCGCATCCGGCACCCTGGCACACAAGTTCACCGGCACGCTCACCGCTTCGGCATGCTTGCCGTTGGAAACCACCCGATCACCCACTGCAAATGCCATCACACCAGCGCCGACTTTCAGTACCCGGCCAGCGTTGCAATAGCCCAGCGGCAAAGGCTGGTCGAGTTTGTTGAATACGGCATCCACCGTGGGCATCAAGCCATCGGTCCTGATCTTGTCGAGCACCATGCGTACCTTATCCGGCTGCTGGCGCGCCTTGTCGATCCAGCCGGCTTTGCCGAACTCGATCATCATCCGCTCGGTGCCTGCCGACACAAGGGTAGTTGTAGTGCCGATCAGCAACTTGCCGCGGCCGAGCGCGGGACAGGGAACATCCGCGACTTCGGTGGCGCCTGTTTTGGGGCTTTGGAGAATCTGTTTCATGGAATTTTATTTTGATCAGGCGGCAATGTGTTTTCGAAATCGAGGTGGTGGACTGAAGTCCGCCCTACAAAACGCCCTACGGAATCTCTGCCACCTCTCGTGGGGCCAACTCTAGTCGGCCGAGGGTCTGATGGTGCGCTCAATTCGACCCAAGCAAAAGCCCGCAATCGCGGGCTTTTGTTCGCATATATTCCGGAAAGCTAATTGGCGAGTTCCAAGCGCTTCTCGATTCTTTCCATGCGCTTGGCTATGTTATCGAATCGGACACTCAACCCAGCGTCAAACTCGTCGCCGTGGGCAACATCGCGTCGCACAGCTGCAATACCGACCTCAAGCTGTCCAAGGCGATAAATCACTTCGTCCAGCTTTTGCTCGATGCGCTCCTGCCCAGCCTGAAATCGCTTCAGGTGTTCAAGCATAAGATTTTCAACTTTTTCCGCCATGATGCTTTTCTCCTTGTGGCAAGTGTAGCGTAAAAGTGTTTTTGCGGTAATTGAGTCCAATCAAACGGGGCCGGTTCTGATGTCGCATGAGTTCCATCTCACTACCTTTGAAAGTCGGTGCTGGTGATATGGCGCGACAGAGCGCTGTAAGCGGCTGTAGGGGGCTTAAAGTCGGCCCCACCAAGTCACCCCCTCACCCCACCAGAAACTCCTCCCGCTTCCGTCCCTTCGCCAGTTCCTCTGCCAGCCAGTGCGGCGGCCGGCCGCGACCGGACCACGCATCGCCCGTGGCAGGGTTGCGATACTTGACGGCGGCTGCAGCGCGAGTCGATGGCTTTTTTGCAACGCCGCCCAGATCCGCAACAGTAATGCCGTACTCCGCCATTTTCGATTTGATCTCTGCAACCACTGCAGCAGTTTCTGCCTTGCGCGCCTCCTCTGCCTGTCGCATCAAGTCTTCTGCCTGTGCCTTCAGTTCCTTGTAGCTCGCCATGTCATTTCCCTCCGTGAATTTACGTCAGACCGCCAGCAACCTCTCCAATTCCACCACAATCCTCTCCGCCGCCCTGCCATCCCATTTTTCCGGAATCCCGCCCTTTTTCCACTGCCCGGCCATCAGTCGCGCCAAAGCAGGGCCAAGCTTTGCCGGATCGGTGCCGATCAATTCATTGGTTCCCACCGAAACCGTTTCAGGCCGCTCGGTGCTTTCGCGCAGCGTCATGCAGGGCACACCCATCACTGTCGT
Source organism: Sulfuritalea sp. (assembly GCA_021738105.1). Next base: position 11,544 of record JAIPCS010000031.1, on the reverse strand, counting down.
TTCCTCTGTAATGCCACCCGAATCAGTAATCACACCCTTGGCATGCTTTACCAGGTAATTGAATTCCAGGTAGCCCTGCGGGTCGACGTAATGCATGCCAGGTATCTGCCCCGCCAACTCATTAAGGCTCTTGGCCGTGCGTGGATGCACCGGAAACACCACGGGCAAGCCGCCGATACCTTCCGCAATCGCCCGCAGCAAACTCAACAACTGCTGCTCGCCATCCACATTCGCCGGCCGGTGCAGCGTGACCACGAAGTAGCGTCCCGGCTGCAAACCCAACTCGCCCCAGAACTCTGGTGCACGCAAACGCGGCATCTGCTTCAACAACGTATCGATCATCGTGTTGCCGACGAAGAAGATGCGGTCATCCGTGACGCCCGCCCGGCGCAAGTTACCGTTGGCGATTTCGCTGGTCGTGAAGAACCAGTTGGTGATCGAATCCGTCACCACACGGTTGATCTCCTCCGGCATGGTCCAGTCACCGGACCGGATACCCCCTTCCACATGCGCCACCGGCACACCACATTTGCGCGCGGCGATGGAGCAGGCCATTGTCGAGGTCACATCCCCTACCACCAGGCACAATTCGCTGCGTTGCTCAGATAGAACTTTCTCATAGCGCACCATAATGGCCGCTGTTTGCTCGGCCTGCGTGCCCGAACCCACCTCCAGGTTGATGTCCGGTTCCGGAATTCCGAGTTGCTCAAAGAAGCTGCCGGACATCGCTTTGTCGTAATGCTGACCAGTATGGATCAGGCGGTAGCGCAGCAAGCCGCCGCGCCCTTCAGCCGCCTTCAGCGCATCTATGATCGGCGCGATCTTCATAAAGTTGGGACGAGCACCAGCTATTAGGTCAATACACTTCATCGCTACTCCCAACTTATACAATCGCAGTGCAAATAGTCATCTGCCGACGAATAGAAAGCACAAACACGGCAGCCAAACAAACCGTACTCATTTCTTCGCTTCAATCAGCATGAACAATCCGGTTCTCGGTAACACCAAACGCAACAATTCCCGCGGCCACAGACGTTTGGCCAACGACAGTAGCCAGCCGCGATGCCTTTGCCCCACCTCGGACTCCAATAGATCGCCATGAGTTAACACAGTAGTAATCTGAATTTCAGAAAATTGTCTAAAAAGACAACGTGCTTCATTCACTGTATAAGCCTTAGTGCCGGGGCTTTCCAGATGATTCGAATAGACATCACTGAGAGTGCGCCACGGTTTGCCTAACAGCAGCGCAAAACGAAGCCAGAGCATGTAACCAACCAGCGAATGCTTGTGATAAATCATGACCTTTGCCATTCCGCCCTGCCTCAATACTCTCCAAATCTCATCAATAGCACGAGAAGTATCTGGGCTGTGATGAAGCACTCCCCACGAATAGACCAAATCGAAGGAATTGTCGGAAAAAAGCAAAGCCTCTGCATCGCCCACACCAAGATTGGAGTGCAGCTCAAATAATTCAATACGTCTTTGGGTATGCTCAACCGCTCGACCGGTTAAATCAATTCCCGTCATCCGCGCTCCGGCTTCGGCAAATCTCTGATGGTCCGCTCCTAGTCCGACGCCGATTTCCAACACATCCAGATCGCGAGCGTTATCGAAGTTGGCAAAATTTTCAATGTAAGGCTCCAGGGAATATCGCTTTGTCATCTGAGCTCGATAACCCAACTTGTCTGAAGAATCGAGAAGTAAGCGCTCTCCACATGACGCCTCAGCCCAGAAATCGCGTACTTGCTGCTTCAGCCTATCCACGTGCCGCTCTTATTGTCGATGCGTTATCAATATACTCACGACACCATATCTCGATACAAACTAGCCCAAGGATCGTATATGCAGCGTCAATATGTCCAGCCCGATCGGCAGCTACCAAAGCTGCAACCGCTTTTGGATCAAATAGTCCGCGCCGTCTCAGTGTTTGGGGCGACAATATGTCCCCAACCCACTCTCGCAATTCATACCGAAGCCAATGGCGCAAGGGCGCGCCGAAACCTGTTTTGGGTCTATAGATCACGTTGCGCGGCAGAAAAGGTTCCATCGCCTTTTTCAGTACCCATTTGCCTTCGGCGCCACGCTGCTTGAATTTGGATGGAAGCATATTGGCCAGTTGTACCAAATCGTTATCAAGAAAAGGTACCCTGACCTCAACGCCCACCGCCATCGACATCTTGTCCGTATACAAAAGATTATGATCTGGTAGGAAGAACCGCTGTTCTAGCGCCAGCATGCGCTGCAATGGTGATAGCTCATGCGGCAACGAGTGGACGTAATCCTCCATAGGAGCAGTCATCACCTCGCCAGCTAATACAGCACGGTGCTCCGGCATAAACAGACCCAGAACAAGCGATGGGTCAGACCACAAAAAATAACCGACCAATCGCTTTTCAGCCGGCAAACCAGCGTGAGTAAAGGCCTTCGCAAAGCGGCGCCCCATTGCACGCTGTTTCGGAATGTATCCCGCAATGTAAGACAAGGCTTGCCGCATCGAACTAGGCAGCCAACTCCAATAAGGTTCCAGCATTAGAGCTCGGTGTCGACGGTAACCAGTGAACAAGTCGTCGCCGCCGGCTCCAGAAAGTAGTACCTTTATACCGTGGTCCCTCGCAAGCTGGCTAATGTAAAGAACATTCAGGGGCGCAGGGTCCGCTAGTGGTTCATCCAGTTGAATCACCATCCGCTCAATACTTTCTGCCATCCGTAAAGAATCAACCCGGATTTCATGCAACTTTACGCCAAGGTGCTTGGCAACCTGCCTAGCGTATGGGAGATCATCCGTCACCCCTGTATCTCGAACTTCACCGGTATCAATCGTGAAACATTCAATTTCCGGTGATACCTCCCGTGCCATTGCGACCACAGCGCTGGAATCCAACCCACCTGAAAGAAAAGCGCCGACCGGCACATCGGCCACCAACTGCCGATGAACCGCGTTGCGCAACGTAGTTTGTACTTTGCGAACTGCCTCCTCAGCGTCAAGCACGATTGGTGCCCCCCCCCAGGATGATGGCGCCCAACTCCAGCGCCGCAATATGCGGCCAGCGGTCACTAGTAGAGCCTCCCCCGGGCCCAATCTCGTCTTGCCGCTCAACGGTGTCGCCCCACCAGGGCTCCACAAAAATCCGAGGGTGCGATACAAGGCCAAGATATCCAAGGATTCCGTTTCGGAATTTACTGCGACCAATGCTTTGAGCTCGCTGGCAAAAACAAACCCTTTGCTCACTGTAGCGAAATAGAGCGGCTTTACAGCCATAGCGTCGCAAGCAAGAAAGATTGTCTGTGCGACTCGGTCAAATATCGCGAAGGCAAAGATTCCATTTAGCAGGGGAAGCATGGCCTCACCGTGCGCTTTATAAAGTGCTAGCAATACTTCAGTATCCGAGTGCCCTCGAAAAATTGTGCCTTGTGCCTCTAGTTGCAAACGGAGATCACGGAAATTGTAAATTTCGCCATTAAAAACGATAGCCAGAGTTGCCGATTCATCAACCATCGGCTGATGTCCGAGTGATGACAACTCGATTATTGAGAGCCGAACATGCCCCAACCCGACACCGGCTTGCTCATCAAAAAATTGGCCAGAATCATCTGGGCCTCGATGAGCAATCGCATCCAATCCTTTGCGCATAACAAGAGTATCAAATACTCCTGAATAACCAAGAATTCCACACATAGTCAGAAACTATTCAAACTGCCTTACTCGGACATCCGGCTGTCCCGGCCCATAGCGGCGCAATATCGGCAAACGACCGGTAATTTCTATTTCACGGAATTTGTATTCCCTTAGGCGCATCACGTCTGCTCGCAAGCGCGCCCATACATAGCCTATCCACCCTGCCCGCCACGCACCCTGCCACAACCAATGGTAAAAAAACAACAAAATAAAGCGAAATGGTAGGCGTACAAAATGTCTCTTCAACCACATGCGACGTTGGAAGGCCGTGCCGAGAATACGCGGGACATCAGCCATCGGTAAACGCTTGTAGGCGATCACAGCCTCGGCTGTAGTGTAGCGGTTCTGTTTTTCTAACCAATGATCAAGATCAGGGCTATCGTGATGCTCTATGTCGTGGATTAGATCTATCAGGTTTCCGCTGACTTGTAGGTGTTCATTAACCAGCACATCGGACATTTTGGCATTACCTGTGCGCCACAAACGCAGCAAGTGGAGCCTAACTGGGAGAGGTTGCTTCATAAAAAAAAGCCTGATATTTAGAAAATATCCTGCCGCATCGCTGCTCTCTAAAGTATCGACAATTTCCTGCTTCAAATTATCAGATAAACGCTCATCGGGATCGAGCTTCATCGTCCATGGAGCCGTGATCGGCAACGCCTCTAGAGCAAAGTTCCATTGGTCACCAAATCCTCGGAAAGGTCGCTGAACCACATGGATCCCGTAGCGCAAAGCGATGTCTACTGTTTCGTCCTGACTATAGCTATCCACCAGAAACACTTCCTGGGCCCAACCGGTCAGGTTTTGGCAAACGGCCTCCATGTTGTGCCCCTCATTAAGCGAAATCATGACCACAGCAACAGGTGCTTTGCCAGGCAGCCAAGATGAAGGACTAAACCCATCTGAGATTTCCATTTAACAGGCCCTTTGAATGCTTATTTAATCTGTCCCGACCAATCAAAATCTGTACTTTGAGCGTCAATCACGATGTATCTTTCTCGCGACCACAAATGTGGAGGTCTCAAACTGCGCATAATCCTGCGTACGTTCGCGATCCCGCAATCTCTCAAGAAAGCCAAACAATGATTCCATCAAGGAACGCCTCGAAAATGGGAACCGGACCTCAACTGGCGAACGCCTAACACCAAAAACATTAAGTAACAGCGCATATATTCTGCAAGTAATGTAGACATAGTTAGCAAATCTTGACCATCGTGGAAAGTTCGCAAGATACTGTGTCACTTCTAACCCAGAACTATTCAGCAAGCCCTCTACATCGGAGCGCGTGTAGTGGCGAACATGCCCCATCGCGCTAAAGTATGATGGAAACCAATGTCGATACGGTAGGCTTAGTATTAGCGCGCCGCCAGGCTTAAGAACACGAGCAATTTCAGCACAACCGCTTTGGTCATCAACGATGTGTTCAAGGACCTCAATACACATTACAAGATCGAATTGGTTGCTATCAAATGGAATTGAAGTTGCAGATCCAACTTTGATCTCAGCGCGCTGGCCAAGAATTTTTCGTGCTACTTGGGCAGTCGTTTCTGCATACTCAAGGCCAAAAAACTTAACTCCCTCACGGAGCACGTAACGCAAGTTGTCTCCAGTGCCGCAACCAACATCGAGCACGACTGCATTTGCAGGCATGTGTCGCCAAGCGGCAGCGGTAAGCGCTTCAGCGCGATAACGCCGCCGTAGATCACCTCCCGATGTCATAACCTCAACGTCGGTATCGTCAAAGAATTCACTGTAAAAACCCTCAACATCACTTGTTGACGTTAGCTTTCGCCGCCTAATTTTTGCGAGTGAAAGAAAAAAGAGGTCAACGTAATCCCATATTTCTACCCGATTTCCTGTTATTCCCAAGCCCGATCTCCCTAACTTGCGCGCCTAACAAATCTATCAGCCAATGCCAACAAGGTATGCGTGGGATTCACCACACCCGGACGATTAAATATTGCAGCCGAAATTACATGAACATTCTCTGTACCCGACAATCGCAGATTCTCATCAACAGCGCTCTTACCTTCTAGACCTGCAGCGAGGCCTCCACCAAGATGAAAAGCATCCGTAGCCATTTTATGAAAATAGTCAATTGCATTGCCTGCCAATTTGGAATCAACCAAAGGTGTAATCGACAATCCAAACCTACGGGATAGTTCGGTAAGAAATTTCTGAGACCGCCCCAAAAACTCTAGATAGGAGTCTTCGTCCTCACTTGAAATATCCCAATCCAACCTAGACTTGTCACCAACCCAAAATATCCGATTCGCAGGGTGTGGGAACGATTCAAAATCAAGAGTTGCTCTCACCGGCAGCTCATCGGCCAAATATAGCTGCTGCTTCACCACTTTCTCAATCGCAATTCTGAAAAGAGAAGGAGCGACCTTCAGAAGTGGGATAGTAGTTGGCAACAGCTTCAATATGGAAGCCCGTTGCTGTCGTAACAGAAGCAGGTTCTTGATCTCCCGATATGGCGAGACGTCATCGAACTGCAATGTGAAATGTAGAAATCCTCTAGCTCCCCAACCAGTGTCGCATCTAAATTCAAACCTGCGGCCCACAACCAGCCCATTTCTAAAACGCGGAGCAAATAGGTTTTTGGCGATGCGGCTAGAAGACGTCCGCACAAGTGCTATTGGTACTGAAAAGTGATCATGGAGCCGCCGTCCGCATTCGTTCTCAGAATCTAGAAAACCGAGTGCTTTTGCATGTTTTTGGATCAACAAGTTGCTATCGATAATTCCTGTTGTGATCACAAAATGTCGTGACCTTAGTTTGAGCCGCTGATCAGCATGAAGAATCTCTACAGAGGATATTTTCCTCCTATGATTTCCATCAGAGCTGGAATTAAAAGTGAGAATATCAGCACTAGGAAGAATTCGGCAGTTGGGGTTTTTACGGAGCTCTTCGATTTGACTCAAAGTTGTATTTCTTGCAGCGCTTGGTAGCACGAATATCTCAGACAGGTCGCAATCACCAATTTCGACATCGTCCATTTTGAATGGGGTTCGGATAGGCGGAGTAGCAATTTGAAGCAACCGTTCGACATGCAAAAAATTATTGGCCAAAGTTTCGTGTCGCGTATTGAGCTCCGGACTAATTCCGAGGCACTCAAATAGACCCAAGTCTGGTGGCCGGATTAACCCCCCGCCCCAATAATGGCCATTGCCACCAAGAACGTGGTTTCTAGCCTTAAGGCTTCCTTCATGTAGCCTATTTGAACACTCGACCACCGGCTCTGCCTGGGCTTGTGCTGCCAGTTTTTGGCTACCACGTTCAATCAACGCGACACCGTATCCTCTTGCTGCCAACCCGCTCGCTAAAGCGCTTCCAACTATGCCGCCGCCGATCACAACGTAGTCGTAGAGTTCATCCATCCTTAGAAGCAATTTTTAAAGGAAGACAAAACTGTAGGCGATGTGCTTGAAATGATAACGTCTACGCCTTTGGCATCCAAGCACCCTCTTACAAATTCTGAAAAGCTCATAGGTTGGTATCGCTGCCGGTCTTTGTAGGCTCTAAAAACACCATAGACGATCTTTCTGCACCCTTGTGAAAGATCTAACTTACCCAAGTCTTCAAGAGGTAGCTGAAAGACTTCTATCAATGGATCTCGCTCGAACTGAGCTACCGACAAGGCCGGGCCAGCAACCCCCCATCTGACAATTTTTCCTTCAACCTTCATACGTTCTGCTTGGTCGTGTATCTCAAGTAACTCATTTTTACCAAGAAGTCCCAGTGGCTCATGGATTAAAAAATCGTCGACGTAGTCACGTTTAAGTCTCATGAGTGACCCCTCTAGACTGCGAACCATCTCAACTTTACTAAACAAACGTTGCCTGTACTCTTGAGCATAAGTTCTAAGGCCCAGACGGTAAAAACCGCGAACCAAAAAAAACAAATTTGGATATGCAGCGCCATATAGCGGTGAGGGGATACCGAATTTAGTGGTGACTCGACAATCCGTTCCAGTTTCTTTCAGCGCAACCCCCAACTCGACTTCATTAAGCCCATTACCGTAAGAAGGCGCTACATCAAAATTGCGAAATCCCATTTCCAATGCTTGACGCAAAATAGAACTTCGATGCCTACGCAATAGGATACGGTGTATAGAACCAACCCCATAAATAAGTGTTCCAATTCCCATTGAATGTAAATCCTGGTGTCAATTCGGTCGATATATTTTTGAGTACAAAACCATACGACGCTATGCTCTTGAAGAACAATGAGATGAATATAAAGTATTACCAATTAAATTTCTAGTAAAAATATTCAACCACCTTTATTGAATAGCCCTAGCTGACTCAAATTTCAATTTGCCCTCTGAATTTTCATCACGTCATAGTATGCCAAATACAGCATAGCAAATCCAACAAAGCCAATTAGAGTAGACACTGTAAGAAAAATAGGCCCTACAAATTTTGACAATATCAGTTCAACAACAATTAAAATAACAGCAAGACGCGAAAGAAATACTCCATGCCCTTCAGCATAGAGGCGACTGATTAAAAGGCCGGAGACAATGACAAAAGGGATGGCCACATATAGACCTGAAAAATTTTGAAGATTTCGTAAAAAAACGAAAAACAACAAGTCGTGACCAAAACTATATATTAATCCGGCAATCACAGTCCCACAGGCGAATACGGTACCAATAAAAATCCAAAATGCCAATTTCCCGCCAACAGAGCCTATATGACGCATCACCCACACCTGGAAAGCTTCTTGAGACACAGGAATTGCCTGAGAGCCAGCAGAAACAACAGTTTGCGCCAATTTTAGATCGCCAATAGCATCTTTTTGCGCGTTAATTGAAAATATAAACAATACACCTGCAAATGAAAAAATCTGAACCAGCTTTGCCGAAATCAATCTGAAATAATCATGTCTAATGCTTTTTGTATCGAAACACTTGGATTGAAAAGTCAAAGAAAGATCACGTCGTATTGTACTGCTAGTTAATAAAACACTTGTATGAGCAGCCAAGCCAGCTATTGTAGCCAGCATACCCCCGATAGCGCCTTGCATGCCGATACTAGAAAACATGCCTACAGCTAAGAGCTGAACCACTGTTGCCAGCCAAAAACCACTAGCTAATATAAGAAACTTGACTCTCGCATAAGCGATTCCGATAATTAGGGACAAGAGGCAATGCTGCAACAGAATTATTACTGCGATAGCAGGATAGCCATAACCAAATTTTGCAACCTGAAACGCATAAAATAGAAGACCAGTGACTATGGCAAACAATAATACGTCGTTAACGACAACTTTTAAATTTCTATAAGTCGCATTATTAGATTCAACGGACTCTCCTAGGAACCGAAACTGGTTGATTACCAGCGGAACAACAACAGCATCAACCAGCGCAGCAAGTATAAATATTAAAGCTAGAAGTCGAACAAAATCGCCAAACGAGTCAATTCCAAGAAGTCTTGGATAGGCGATATTCTGAGACAAACCCCACGCTATAGCAGAAAGTCTTACGAAAGCACCCCGCAGTTGTAAACGGATCAGCATCTTACAGATTTTTTTGAGTACGCCATAACTCCATAGATAGCTGCAAGAAAGGCTGCGGCGAGAATATTGAACTGAATCTGGCGATATACAGCCTCTACGGTTGAGTAGATCAATAGCATTACAATTACCCAAGCTAAAGAAAAGGCGGTTGTCTTAACGGGATTGCCTTGTTGCAGTCCGCTGTGACAGCTCAAGCCGAAAATAATCGGGCGGATAAAGATTCCGAGAAACGTAAGCAGTCCAAAAAGGCCGAGATCCATTAATAAATATGCCCAAACATTGTGTATGTATCGCACGCGATCTGTTTGCAGCTCATAAAATATATTTAGATCATCGAAAAATATCACAGAGACCGGAATTGAATGGCCTAGTCCATTTCCGAATATTGGTGATTTTGCAAAAGCATCTAAGGCGTATTCTATTTCATAAAGGCGAGAGTTATCCCTTGACTCATTGCTTATTGTTTCAAATCGACTAACTAAGTCGTTGAGTATTGATAGATCAAGCAGATTGACAATAATTGGTAAAATCGCTAAAAATACAAAAAATAGCAAAAGCCGCCTGAAATCTCGACGGAGTAAAACTGCGACAAAAGTGGTAAATAGAATAAGCAGTATTTGACTTCTATAGCCGGATCCTATAATAACGAACAGCATCAATGAAATGTACAGACATTTCGCTAAAAGTGATTTGAATGGCGATTCAAATATCGCAAACATGCAAGCAATAAATGCTATAGGAATTACAAAATTGAAATTCAGATAGGTAAGTCGTGAGACAGCGATAAAATCAAAACCAGCTTCAATTATGAAATAAAATAGATTAACTAGAACAAAATATAGCGCAGAATAGTGAAAGCACTTTACTACATACTGAGCGTCCAGGTAGGATTTCTGAGGAAACACAAAGAGAAGAAGTAAGAAAATATAGGGTACCAACTGACGAAACCAATCGTAGATCTCCGTAGTTGGGTCTATGATCCAAAAAACAGATAGAACACAAATTAGCAGAAATGAAATAACTCCAAACCCACTAATACTCAGCTCTGTATTTTTTCTGCTATTGAGAAGAAAAGGGATTAGGAGCAGAATGAAAATAAGACTGGATACGGAAAAAAAACGTGGCACAGCAGGCAAGTTTCCCATAGACAACATAAAAATTAGCAACCATATGTTTTCAACAGAAATACTTACTTCGTGAAGCTGAACGGGCCGCATCATTTCCACAACTGTTGCCTTCATACTTTTTCTTCTTCTAATGGTTGGCGCTCAACGTTTCAACACCATTTCGCGCATTTTAATGACTAAACGGCGTTTCTTATTAACTCTGCATCATACACATCCAGATTTCTTCACCGTTATAGCTAAGCAAACTCCAGTATGTTTTGTAAGACGCCTTCGAGACAGACTGCCACCAGGCTAAATGTGCAGCTATCGCAAAATAGTATTATCGTTAATATTCCACCTCTAGGCTTTTAAATATTCAGATCAAGGAGATCAACACTAAAATTGAATTTTCGAGCATTTTGGCCGATTCAATACTTTTGGATTTTTATTCTTATATTGAGACTATAATCAAATAGTAATTTGAATCAAGAACATTCTAATACGTTCAAGGGGTTTTTGTAGTCGTTTTTGTGGCGGCAAGCTCGTTCAAAAACCGTAGAAACTTTATTCCAAAGAGGTCGCGTGCGCAAAGAATTTGGCTACTAATCATAACCAAGTTCGCGACTCAATAACGGAAATATCACCATGCTTTCACCGTTAAGATCAGGCAGCGACTGATTGGCGACATCTGTTCTTCTGCGCCAAACCGCTACAGAAGAAGATGCGCGAAAGTTTACGTCGCCCTAAGCAGTCGTCCCTTACCTTTTTATCCGCCCTTTCTTGATTAACGGTTCCGCGGCAATCCTAAATGCCAAGCTGCCAATCCGTTCCAAATGCATAGTCCTTGTAAGTGGTGACGTTAACGCCGTCCAACATTTGCACCTCAATCACGCCCGTTGAACTATTGCGCCACACCAAATCGCTCTTGCCATCCCCATTAAAGTCACTCTGTGCATCTTCCACAGTCCAATCCGTTCCATAGTCGAAGTTTTGGAATGCCGTCGGGTTCAAACCGTCCATCAACCATACCTGAGTCGTCCCAGATACATTATTGCGCCACACCATGTCCGTTTTGCCATCTCCGTTAAAGTCTCCCTTGGCATCGACTACCTGCCAGTCTGTCCCAAACGCATAGTCCTTGTATGCCGTGAAGTTGAGCCCGTCCATTTGCCATAGCTCCACTTGACCCGTTGTGCCATTTCGCCACACCATGTCGCTCTTCCCGTCGCCGTTGAA
>JAIPCS010000030.1 GCA_021738105.1 Sulfuritalea sp. | reverse complement strand
GTTCTCGTCTGCAGATTGCGGAAAACGGGATAAGGTCATTTCCCTCATTATGCATGGACATCCGAACCTCCCAAGCGGAACGTAGCTTGCGTACTACCGGTGGTCAGTGCACCTGTCGCCCGCTGGCGAAAGCTTCAAATGTCTCTGCGCACAAGGGCCGGCTGAAATAGTAACCTTGGACTTCATTGCAGCCGTAGCGCTGAACTAGACTCAGTTGCTCCATCGTTTCAACACCTTCAGCAATCGCACGCAACCGAAGCGATCGCGCGATACTTATCACTGCCTGTGCCAACGCGTCGCCTTCATGATCTTGATTCATGTCGGCGATGAAGGATCGGTCGATTTTCAGCTTGTCGACGCGGAAGCGTTTCAGATAGGACAGACTCGAATAGCCGGTACCAAAATCGTCAATCGCGACAGTGGTTCCGATCACCTTGAGATTGGCGATAACTTCGCGCAGTGCGTCGCTATCCTCCATCAGTGTCGACTCCGTCAGTTCGACTTCAATCTGCCGCGGAGAGATGCCAGCGTCACGGGCATGACGTTGCACCAAGTCAACGATATCGGTTCGGAATATCTGTTTGCCGGACACATTGACTGCAATCTTCCAGTCGTTGCCTCGATCCTTCCATAGTCGAGCTTGACGACAGGCTTCCGCCAGCACCCACTCCCCGATGGGGACGATCAGCCCCGATTCCTCCGCTATCGGTATGAACTCCATCGGCGATACGCTGCTACCGTCTTCGCAGGTCCATCTCAGCAGCGCTTCAGCACCGAAAATATGCCTGGAATCGGCATACACTTGTGGCTGAAATACCAGACTGAGTTCGTGCCGTTCGATCGAGCGGCGCAGGCGATTGGTCAGATCGAGTCGATGACTGGCGCGCTCGTTCATTTCGCTCGAGAAGAAGCTGAAGGTCTGGCGACCGGATTCCTTGGCGTGATACATCGCAGTATCGGCTTTCTGCATCAAGGTGTCGAAATCACGGCCGTCGTCGGGCAACAGAGCGATTCCGAGTGACGCCGAGGTCGTCAGGCTGTGCGAGCCGATGTCAAAGGGTTGAACGAGACTGGCTTGAACCTTGTGGGCGATCCGCGCCACGGCCTCCGGGTCGCCGACATCGTCCAGGAGCAATATGAATTCGTCGCCCCCCTGGCGGCTCAATGTGTCGGAATCACGCAGACACATCCGGAGACGATCCACTACTGCCACCAGCAGGGCATCACCGATCGGGTGGCCGAGCGAATCATTGATGCGTTTGAATTGGTCAAGATCGAGGAATATGAAAGCCATTCGCTTGCCGGACCGCTTCAAGCGATCGCTCATCTGGCTGAACCGGTCTCTCAACAGCAATCGATTGGGCAATCCGGTGAGCGGGTCGTGATGCGCCAAATGCTGGATGCGCTCTTCCGTTGTCTTGCGTAGCGAAATGTCGGAAAAGCAGCCGACAAAGTTTTGCACTTTGCCTTGAGCGTCATGTGTGGCGGTGATCGACAACCACTTCGGATAGACCTCTCCATTCTTGCGTCGATCCCAGACCTCACCCTCCCAGGAACCCTCAGCCAGCACAGAGCGCCACATTTCCTGATAGAAGTCGGCGTCGTGGCGATTCGATTTCATGATGCTTGGCGTGTGGCCGAGAACCTCTTCTTCCGTATAGCCGGTGATGTCGGTAAAGGCCTGGTTGACCCGGACGATGATGCCAGCCTCATCAGTGATCAGCAAAGCCTCGAGCGTGTTGGCAAACACCTTGTCAGCCAGTTGCAGCTCGGCTTCGTGGCGCTTGCGTTCGCTAATGTCGGTATATACCCAGATAGAGCCATCCTGTGGTGCGCCTGGGTCAAGAGGACGTCCGGTGGTTTCGCACCAGATGATCTTGCCGTCCTGCCGTCGGTGTTGTAGGTCCCGATCGCAGTAGCCCTGCTCGACCAGATCGCGATATACCGTTTCACCCACATCGAGCCAGTCCTGATGCGAAGGGAAAATAAGCTCGGTACTTTGTCCGATTAACTGGTCGGGCCCGCTAAAGCCAAAAATTTCAGCCATGCGACGATTGCAGTTGAGAACGACTCGATTCTTGACTAGCGTGATACCCACATGCGCGTTGTCGAAAATCAGTTTCTGTTCGTCGAGTAGCGAAGCCATGCGCGCTTCAATGCGCTTGCGTTCCGTGATGTCGGTGTAGGACGTCACAAAACCACCATTTGGCAACGGTGAGCGTTGAATCTCAAGCACAGTCCCGTCAACTCGTTGGCGTTCGATACTGTAGGGTTGGTGTTGGTTGATGCGTTTCATCGCATCGGCAAACTGATAATCCGCGTCACCTTCACCGAACTCGCTCCGATCCGCGATGGTGCGCAGCATGGCTTGCAGGTCGGGCGTTTCGTTCGCGAAGAGCTCGTCCGGCAGGCCGACCAGACGGCGAAATTCTTCGTTGTAACGAGTGACGCGCAGGTTTTCGTCAATCAGCGTAATGCCGCAAGGAAAGTGCTCAATGATGGCGCGCTGCTTTTCATGCTCCTGAAGCAAGGCCTGGTCTGCCTTTTTGCGTAGAGTGATGTCCTGCAGGGTTTCGATTGCGCCGATCAGTTCCCCTGCCGCATCGAGCAAGGGAGCGGCAGTGAAATATAGCCAGGTGCCATCGGGACCCATATGAGGAAAGAAATCCTCTGCTTCGTAAGACCCGGGGACGAGTGCCGAGCGGCGGAACTTGCCGTCATAGAACGTCGACAGCGCGTCGATATCCTTCGAAACCACCAGATCAGCCATGACCGGCCGTGGATGAGGGTAGAAGGGGCGCCACTGATTACTACTACCGATCATTCCTGCGGCTGAATGGTGAAGCACTACTTCGCAGGCACGATTCCAGTGTGTGACTCGGTGTTCGCGGTCGATCACGAAAGTCGGCACAGGAGAACTCTGAACTATTTTCTCGAGAAGATCCCGCTTGGTAGTCGGAGTGAGCAGACTTTGGTTCACAGTAGCTCTGAAAGTGAACAGAAGCATCCAACATACCACTTTAGTGATAGATTTTGGCGTAGTCGCAACTGTCGATTGAAGCAAGCAATGTGCATTGGATTGAGGGGGGCAAGTATTTCCCCTGTAGCGGGATGTCCGCAGGGGCTGCTCGTGGCAAAGCGAGCGATGACAATCTGTCGGTGACGCGCGGTAGGCGGATCCGGATAAGGAGCGCTTTCCGAAGCGTTGCGGCGCGCAGTATGGGCGGCGAAGCTTACAAAGCGCTTAAAGCTCAGATTTCAAAAGTGGTCCCGGAAAGCGGCAGTTGTACGGCGATTGAAATACCCGAGCTCTTGTCCGCAGAAATATCCATGCGGCCACCGTGAAGTTCAGCAATACCTGCATCAACAAAGCGTCGCCCCGAATCCTTGCATCGCTTTCCGGCAAACCCAACTCACATTGACGATCAATGGCTTCTCCGGCGCTCATGGCGAGAACTTCTTCGGCGATTGGCCTCAAGTCCACTGCCTGCATCGGATGCGCCGCGCTCGGTGGATGCGGTGGCACCCGCTTCTTTCTCGAAGCGCGTGAGGAAGTCGCGAGGGGTTTCCGCCTGGGCGCTCGCGGCGAAAAGCAGGGTTGCAAAAAGGAGCAGGTGTCGCATGGGACCTCCTTGATCGTTGAATGACACGAATCATGGAGGGGCTGACTTAAGCCGCGCTTAAATGGCTTGGCCAGGTCGGCATCAGGCAGGCGCTGGCTTATATTATTTGGCTTTGGGCTTGAAGAGTTGGCGCATGGAAGCGTAGCGCTCGGATCGGACAGCGCGCATGTGCAACAGCGCCCGTCTCATCGGAATGCCCGCTTGAACCAGTGTCTCGGCAGCAATCACCAGACTGCTTTCAAGCACTTCGGGAATGACTTCGGTGGCGCCTGCTGCTTTGAGTCGATCGACTTCCCTGTCGTCTATGGTGCGAACCACAATGGGGATGTCGGGCCGCGTACTGCGTACGATGCGCAGAACACGTTCGGCCGAATGGGCGTCGGAGTAGCTGACGACTACGGCGCGGGCACGTGAAACACCCGCTGCCTGAAGCACTTCAGGCCGATCGGCGTTGCCGAATACGACGTTGACGCCGAGTGCGCGTGCTTCAGCAATGCGTTGCGGGTCAACGTCAAGGGCGATGAAGGGAATATTTTCAATCCCGAGAAATTCCGCGATTCGGTTGCCGGTGCGTCCATAACCACAGATCACCACGTGTTGGCCGAGATCCAGGCTATGCACAGCGATATCGTGGATGACCGCGGCTTTGTGTGCCCAGTCGCCACGGCCCATGTCGCCGGAAAGCCGAGCGGCCCGGGCGATCAAAAACGGCGCGATGAACATCGACATCAGCATCGCCGTCAGCGTGATCTGAAACACGCTGAAGCTGATCAGTTGCAGTTGGCGCGCGAGCTCGATCAGTACCAGACCGAACTCGCCAGCCTGGGCCAGTTGGGCGGCGGTGCGCAGGCTGGCGACCAGCGGAGTTTTCGCGATCCGCGTGATCAGCAGCATGACGATAGCCTTGCCGCCGATCAGCAACGCTACCGCAAGAATCAGCTTGTGAATGTTGGCGAGGACAAACTGAATGTCCAGCATCATGCCGACGGTGACGAAAAAGAGCCCGAGCAGGATGTCGCGAAATGGCCGGATATCGGCCTCAACGTGATGACGGTAGGCCGTTTCCGAGATCAGCATGCCGCCGACAAAGGCGCCCAGCGCCAGCGAAAGCCCGCTTTGGGCGGTCAGAAAGGAAAGGCCGACAACGATCCAGAGCGTTGTCAGGGCCAGGAGTTCAGTGGATTTGTAGCTTGCAGCGGAATCGAAAATGCGTCCCATCAACTTTTTTCCGGCCCAGATCAGCAGCGCAAACACGGCTACCGCTTCGGCACCCGCAACGGCCAGCGAACGCAGCAGATCGTCACCGGATGCTGCCAGCGCGGGCAGGAGTATCAGACAGGGCGCCACGGCGAGGTCCTGAAACAGCAATACCCCCATGGTCTGCCGTCCTGAGCGGGAATGGAGCTCGAAGCTTTCAGACAGCAAGCGGGCGACAATCGCGGTGGATGACATCGCCACGGCCAAGCCAACGGCTACGGCGCTTTTCCATCCCTGGCCATAGGCAAACGCCGTTACCAGGCCGGTTCCAATCGCAGTCAGCAACATCTGCGCCGAACCGAATCCAAAGACCAGTGAACGCATTTTTAGCAGGCGTTTGAGGCTGAATTCGAGGCCGATGGAGAACATCAGAAAAACAATGCCGAACTCGGCAAGCCGGCTAACTTCCACGTTTTCACTGAGTAGTGCCAGGCCATGCGGTCCCAGCGTGATGCCAATTGCCAGATAGGCCAGCATCGAAGGCAGCCGGAATCGACGCGCTACCGCAACCGCGCCCACGGCAGCCGTCAGCAGGATCAGGGTCGATAAGAGGGTGGAGTGCATGGAGTAATAATACGCATGCCGACAAGCCAGTTATAGCCGCATGGGTAAAATATCAGCCACGGGATCATTTTGTCGCTGCACACGCCATGACCGAAAAAGTCTTTCAACGCCGCCTGCGCTATGGCGAGTTTCTCAGTGCCGTCAGAGTCAAGCAACGGCGCGTGAGCTACAAGGATGTCCATGCCGATGCCGGCCGCAGGCCGCGGGCACAGCGACTGCGCTTGATCGATCTGCACCGCCTGCTGACTCCTTACGTCAGCATCCGCTTCCTCGAACAGATGCGTGCCGTGGTGCCTCTGGCCTTGTTCCTTGCCTTGTTTCAGATCGCCGCTTTGCGCGTCGATGTGATCCAGAGTGAGCAAATCGCATTCGGCATGCTGGCGGTTATGCTGGGGTTGATGCTGTTCATGGATGGTGTCAAGTACGGTCTGATGCCGTTTTCGGAAAACATCGGATTCAATCTGCCCAGCCGGGCGACGCCGGTGGTGGTGCTGGGCTTTGCCTTCCTGCTGGGCAGCATCGCAACCCTTGCCGAACCGGCCATCGGCGCCTTGCGCGCTGCCGGAAGCTCGGTCGACCCGGTGCGCGCGCCCTGGTTGCATCTGTTGCTGACGAGGTTTCCTGATCGACTGGTCATGGCGGTCGGCATCGGCGTCGGCCTGGCCGTACTGACAGGCATGCTGCGCTTCTTCTTTCGCTGGCGCATGAAGACGCTGGTCGTAGCGACCTTGCTGCCCTGCCTGGCGCTAACGGCGTATGCCGGATTCGATCCGCGCCTGGCACCGATCATTGGTCTGGCCTGGGATTGCGGCGCGATCACTACCGGCCCCGTGACGGTGCCGCTGGTGCTGGCCTTGGGAATTGGTGTTGCCGCCGCCGCCGGTCAGGAGGACAACCCGCTGGCAGGCTTCGGCATCGTGACCCTGGCTTCCCTGTTCCCGGCGATTGCAGTGATGCTGGTCGCCATTGGTCTGGTTGGCGAAGTGCCCGATCCGACCGCTCTGGCCGCAATAGTCGGCGCTGGCGACACGGCGACCTGGTGGGATGAAACGCCCGTGGCTGAATTGATCGCCGCGCTGCGTGCCATTGGCCCGCTGATTCTGTTGTTGTGGCTGGTGCAACGGGTTTTCCTGGGCGAAGCGATCAAGCAGCGCAATCTGGTTGGGTATGGTGTGGTGGTGGCCGTGCTGGGCATGGCTGTGTTCAATCTTGGCCTCAGCGTGGGCCTGATACCTTTGGGCAACCAGGCCGGGACCACGGTACCTGCCGCGTTCAGCGCGGGTGAGGGCGGCACTGCGCTTTATCCGTACCCGGTGGGAATCGGCTTGACCCTGATTTTTGCGGCAACCCTGGGCTATGGCGCGACAGTGGCAGAGCCGGCTTTAAACGCAATGGGTACGACGGTCGAAAACCTGACCGACGGCGCTTTTCCGCGGCGCTTGTTGATTCAGACCGTTGCCGTCGGTGTGGCACTGGGTATTGTCCTGGGGGTTTCGAAAATCATATTTCATTGGTCAATGCTGCCCTTGCTTCTGTGTGCATACACGCTGGCCCTCGGCTGTACGCTGTTCTCAAGCGAAGAATACGTATCGCTGGCGTGGGATAGCGCCGGCGTTACGACCGGACCCGTCACGGTTCCACTGGTGCTGGCCTTGGGTCTTGGTCTCGGGCAGGCGGTGGGTGCTGCCGATGGATTCGGTATTCTGGCCATGGCTTCGGTTGGCCCCATCGTTTCGGTGTTGCTGGTGGGTTTCTGGATAAGAAGGAGTACGGCGATTGCCGCGCTCCAGGAAGGCTAGAAGGATGAGGCAGCGTGATGAAATAGTGGTGTTGACCGACGCGGTTCTGATTACCTGCATCGTTCAGCGTGGCGTGGCCGACACCGTGGTTGATGCCGCGACGGAAGCCGGCGCTCAAGGGGCGACGATCTTCTATGCGCGCGGCACCGGTGTGCGCCAGAAGCATCTGGGCGTGCTCGGCATTACAGTGAATGCCGAGAAGGAGGTGATTTACATCGTTGCCCCCTCCGATCACGCCGATCACATCTTCGAGCGCGTGTATGTTGCGGCCAAGCTGGATACCCCGGGCATGGGCATGATCTACATGGCTGAGCTGGAAAAGATGGCGACCTACGTGCCACCCGAAGTGGCGGCGCGTTTTGGCAAGCATGACTGATTCCGTTCATCTGCCGCCGCTGCGCGCTGATTTCCGCATCATTACTTGCGTCATGCCGGTCGGACGTGGCGCGGAAGTGCTCGAGACCCTGCGTCGCGAGCAAGGCGTGATCAGTGTCAGCATTCATCATGCTCGGGGTATTGGCACGCAGAGCTTGCGCCACCGCGTATACTCTGTAGAAAAACAGATACTTACTGCGCTTGTCGCGTCTGAGCAAGCGGATGCCGTGTTTGAATTACTGTATTACGCGGCCGGCGTCGACGCACCGCACGCCGGCATGGTGATGATGGGCTACGCGTTTCGGGGAGCGGGAATGGGGGCTTTGCCGGAAGTCTCGGAGGATATTCAGTAGTCCCGCGAGGGAACAATCTGCCGGGAATGGCCAGTTTCAGGCAGCCAGACGGAATAGCGTCGGCGCTCGTAGGCGAAGCGACCCTTCATCAAAAGCGCAAGGCGAGCAAAGAGCACTCTATACTTGGCGGATGAACATCCACTGTCGTGCTCCCAAGGAGTACCCATGCAACTTTTACTGATTTTTGGCATAGCGTTCGCGATCGCCGCTGTAGCGTTTGCTTTGCAAAATAATGTTCCGGTTACAGTGACGTTTGCCTTCTGGAGCTTCGATGGCTCATTGGCGATTGTCTTGCTGATGGCGCTCGGTCTGGGCGCCATCATCGCCGGACTGGTTTCATCGCCGACGGTAATCAAGGGTCAGTGGGCAGCTTCGCGTTTGCGTCGCCAGGTGGGTGAGCTGGAAAAAGAAAAAGCGGCTCTCGAGCAACACATTCGGGACGGTGAGCAGCAGGTTCACAATTTGAAAGTGCAACTCGATAAACTCAGCCCGCCGCTGAAAGACGTAACGGAAGCGCCCAAGCCTTACGTTGGCTTGAAAACACTGCTGACGACCAGTGGTAACACCGACGCTACTACCGACAAAGAATAAGGGCGAAGCGAGACAAACGCGCTACAGGTGATTGTCAAATGGCGTGAACTCAATACTTCGCTTTTTTCGAACAATCATTCAGCTTTAAATCGAACAATCCGACGCTTGATATTCCGTAGAATCGCTGCATCTATGCTGCAGCACACGGGCTGAACGCTGATGACTTCGATCCCGGCCGGTGGGCGACCAGCGCGTGGCGCTGGAACATTTCAAGTTCAGTTCAGGAGAAACTCAATGAAACGCATCGCGCTGTTCGTCGTCACCAATCTTGCTGTGATGCTGGTGTTGTCCATCGCAGCGAGCCTGCTGGGGGTAAACAGGTACCTGACCGCAAACGGACTTGATCTGAGCATGCTGCTGGGCTTTGCCGCAGTCATCGGTTTTGGCGGGTCCTTCATTTCGCTGCTGATGTCCAAGTTCATGGCCAAGTGGTCGACCGGGGCGCGCATTATTGACAGCCCATCGACGTCTACCGAGTTCTGGTTGGTGGAAACCGTCCGTAAATTGTCTTCGAAGGCCGGGCTGGCAATGCCTGAAGTAGCCATCTACGAGGGTGCGCCAAACGCATTTGCCACAGGGCCCAGCAGGAATAATTCGCTGGTGGCGGTATCGACCGGTCTGCTGCAGAGCATGAGCAAGGAAGAGGTTGAAGCAGTGCTGGCGCATGAGGTCAGCCATGTGGCAAATGGCGATATGGTGACCCTGACCCTGATACAGGGGGTGGTCAACACCTTTGTCATATTTCTGTCGCGGGTGATCGGTTATCTGGTCGACAGCTTCCTGCGCCGCGGTGACCGAGAATCTTCCGGGCCAGGTATCGGTTACATGATTACGGTGGTCATTTGCGACATCCTGTTTGGAGTTCTGGCCAGTGTCATCGTCATGTACTTCTCACGCCAGCGTGAGTTCCGGGCAGACGCTGGCGCTGCGAGTCTGATGGGCTCACCAAAACCAATGATGGCGGCTCTGCAGCGTCTGGGTGGACTGTCAGTCGAGCCTTTGCCGAAGAGTCTTGCCAGTTCCGGGATTGCCGGAGGACAAGGATGGAGCGCGCTGTTCGCCAGCCACCCGAGCATGGAAGAGCGTATCGCCGCTCTGGCCGAGCGTAGACAGTGATCGGTGTGTCGTAGCGTCAGGTAGTTGCAAGTCTGGCGATTTTGCTGCTCGTCGCGCCAAACGGGGTGGCCGGGTCAGGCGTGGTCGGAACCAATTTGCTATAGCGGGCGCTGATTCTGATCAGTGCCCGCTTGTTCCCACCGCTGGCACGGCGCCTGGGCTTCCCAGCCGTACTCGGTATTGGCACCGGTATCACGTTAGCTGTCATCGTCGGAAAACCGGTCACCGGTCTGGCTACAGATCCATCCAGCAGGCGGCTGGTCGGATGGGGCAAGGTGCCGCGCGGTGAGGTTGGTCTTATTTTTGCCATGGTTGGCAAACAATTCGGGGTGATGAACGAGGCCATGTTTCCAGTCATTGTGCTGATGGTAGTTCTTCTCACGCTGATTGCGCCGCCGGTACTGACGATGCTTTTGGAACGGCGCTGAGAGGCCACAACAGGCGGTGTCTGGAGGGCAGCCCGTTATAATTTGGCTGATTCCTTTCCGGGCTACTGTCAGTGTTCGAGCGTCTTACCGTTCTGCTTCAATATGTATTGCCCAAACAAGCGCTGACCATCCTCGCCGGGAGATTTGCTTCAGCGCGTGCCGGCAGGTTGACCACGGGTGTAATTCGCTGGTTTGTCGGGCGCTACGGCGTCGATATGAGCGAGGCGGCCAATCCGGATATCGGCAGCTATTCAAGCTTTAACGAGTTCTTCACGCGACCCTTGAAAGACGGCGCCCGCCCTTTGGCAGGGGCCGATATTGTTTGTCCGGTGGATGGAGCGATCAGCCAATTTGGAGCGATTGAGCTTGACCAGATTTTTCAGGCCAAGGGCCATCATTATTCAAGTGCCGCTCTGGTCGGAGGCGATGGCGAACTCGCGCAACAGTTTGAGAATGGTAGTTTCGCCACGCTCTACCTGAGCCCGAAGGACTATCACCGCATTCACATGCCCTGCGATGGCCGATTGATAAGAATGATTCATGTTCCGGGCGAACTGTTTTCGGTCAATCCCGCCACAGCGCGGGGAGTCCCCGGCCTGTTTGCCCGCAACGAACGCGTGGTGTGCGTGTTCGACTCGCAGCATGGCTCGTTCGTTTTGGTTCTGGTCGGCGCCACAATTGTCGGTAGCATGGCGACCGTATGGCATGGTGTGGTTAACCCTCCGCGTCCGAGTCGGCTACGCGAGTGGCACTATGAGGATCAGCAACTGCTTTTCAAAAAGGGCGACGAAATGGGTCGGTTCCTTCTCGGTTCTACGGTAGTGATGTTGTTTCAGAAAAATGCGCTGAAGTTCAACAGGGAGTGGTCACCGCAACGGCAGATCTGCTTGGGCGAGAAAATGGGTGAGCGAGTCTGAGTGGGGGCATGGTGGAAGAGATTAGCCCTTCCTTCGTTATCTTCTCTCCACCGAAGGTCGCATCTGCGAGCACAACCATCATGCGTAGTCTTTGTACTTGTCCAGAAAGCGGACGGGTCTGGACAGCGCGTCGCGACGGAACGGGTCGCCCAGTTCGCGCGTGCACATAATTTCAAGAATGCAGGTCTTGCCTTCGTTCATTTGTATATCGATGGCTCTTTTTAGCGCCAGACCAACGTCCTCGATTCTGTCGACAACAATGCCTTCGGCGCCCATGGCCTTGGCAATACCGGCGAAGGAGGGGTTGTCGAGTTCGCCGGCGACGAAACGCCGGTTGTAGAAATCCACCTGATTTTTCTTTTCCGCGCCCCACTGGCGATTGTGAAACACCACTGCTGTTACCGGAATGCTGTGACGAACGCAGGTCATGGTTTCCATCATGCTCATGCCCCAGGCGCCGTCACCGGCATAGGCGATCGCGGGCCGATGCGGCGCAGCCACTTTGGCGCCAACAATGGTCGGAAAGGCGTAGCCGCAGTTGCCGAAACTCATCGCGGCGAAGAAGCTGCGTGGTTTCTCGAAACGCAAATAGCTGTTCGCCACGGAATTGATGTTGCCGATATCGGTGGACACCATGACATCATCGGGCATGGCCTTTTCCAGCTCGCGCAATACCTGGCGCGGGTGCAAATAGCCACCGCCTGAGAAAGGTGTTTCCCGGGTACTTTCCTCGATCATTTCCAGGCTATAGGCGTCCGATTCGTGGGTCCACGCGTCGAGTTCTTTTTCCCACTCTGCTTTTTCTGCGGCGATCGTTTTTGCACGTAGTGCTTTGGTGGAATCGGATTCGAGTCTACGGCCATCCAATCGTTCGATCAAAGCAACGGCAGCCGCTTTGGCGTCACCGCAGATGCCCACTGAAATCTTTTTGACCAGCCCCAGCATCGTGTTGTCTGCGTCGATCTGGATAATTTTCGCGTTCGTCGGCCAGTAATCCAAGCCATGCTGAGGCAATGTGCCAAAAGGTCCCAGTCGCGAGCCCAGCGCCACCACAACATCAGCCTGGGCGATCAATTTCATCGCTGCTTTGGATCCCTGGTACCCCAGTGGTCCGCACCACAAGGGGTGGCTGGCCGGGAAGGAATCGTTGTGTAGATAGCTGTTGACTACCGGGGCACCAAGCCGCTCCGCCAATGCCTTGCATTCTTCGACGGCATCAGCCATGACCACGCCGCCGCCGGAGATGATGACCGGGAACTTGGCGATTGCCAAAAGTTCCGACGCTTCATTCAGACTTTTTTCACCGCCGGGACCCCGATCCAGTCGTGAGGGTTGTGGAATTTCGCAGGTGATATCGCCGTAGAAGAAGTCACGCGGAATATTGAGTTGGGTGGGGCCCATCTCGCTCATGGCCCGGTCAAAGCAGCGTCCGGTGAATTCGGCCATACGTTTCGGGTTATTGACATGCCCCTGGTATTTGGTGAATTCCTGAAACATGGGCAACTGGTTGGCCTCCTGGAAACCCCCGAGTCCCATGCCCATGGTGCCGGTTTCGGGTGTCACGATCACCACTGGGCTATGTGCCCAGCAAGCTGCTGCAATGGCGGTCACGCAGTTGCTGATGCCTGGGCCGTTCTGGCCGATGACCACGCCATGGCGACCCGACACGCGTGAATAGCCGTCAGCCATGTGGCCGGCGCCCTGCTCGTGAACGACTGGAATCAGACGAATGCCGGCCGGCGCAAAAATATCCATCGCGTCCATGAACGCTGAACCCATGATCCCGAACATGTCGGTCACGCCGTTGGAGACCATGGTTTCTACAAAAGCTTCGCTGGGCGTCATCCTGGTTGGGCCGACCGGGACTGCGCGCTGGGCTGGGTTCGTTTGATCATCCATGAGTGCTGCTCCCTGTAGGCATGAAATTCCGATATTTGGTACAAATTGTCCCGATAGTGGGAAATTGATCAGATTCTAGAAGTCAGTCTATTTTGAGTCAATGCAAATTCCAGAAAACGATACAATTTATTCCGTATAGTGAAATAGTGAATGAGGTGTATCCAATGAATAACTCCATCGGAAAAGCGAAGCAGAATCCGACACGTATCGACGGAGATACACCAACCCTGCGCTTGTTCGCTTTGCTGGAGGTTATTGCTGAGCAGGACCGGTTTTTCTCACTTCAAAGCCTGGTAGAGGAGACGGGCCTGCCCAAGCCAACCGTGCATCGTATGTTGCAACAACTGGAGAACGCGGGAATGTTGCAGCGAGACAGTGATGGTCGTCATTACAGCTCCGGCCTGCGATTGCGGCGAATGGCAGAAACACTGTTGCTCAACAATACTGTGCATGGTGCACGCCATGCGGTTTTGCGACGACTGGTCGAAGAAGTCGGCGAGAGCTGCAATCTGACCGCGCTCTCGGGCGGAGAAGTGCTTTATCTGGATAGAGTGGAGACACCAGCGCCGCTGCGTTTTTACCTGCATCCGGGTTCCAGGGTGCCCGCACACTGTTCCGCCAGCGGAAAGCTGTTTCTCGCCCAGATGAGTCCCGGCCAGCGCCGGCGCTTGCTAGCGCACGTACCACTTGAAAAATACAGCGAACGCACGATTACCGACTTGGCGGAGTTGGAAAGTGAAATCAAGCGCATCAAGCGCGACGGCTATGCGCTTGATAACGAGGAATTTCTTCCCGGTCTGTTTTGCGTCGCCATGCTGGTGCCTCGGTCCAGCGGGCGCTCGAACACGGGTATCGCAATCCAGGCTCCGGCAATGCGACTCGCGCGCGACAGGGTGCCAACACTGCTCCCAGCCTTGCAGCGCGCGACGGTGGCGTTGGCTCAGATCGAGGCCGAGGCCACTCCAGCATCGAAGTCACGCCCACCAGCCTAGTAACTTACTGGTTATGTTGACGAAAAATCCCATCGGGCAAGGGATGAGGGACTGTGTCGAATCCAGTAGCGCCTCCTTTGCAGCTTGATTAAGGTCGTGTTAATAAGTCACCTTCAGTTCGCTCTCTATCTACATTGATTTTAATGGATAATATCTAAAGAGTTATTCCAGGAAAATGCCCCTAAGCCTTTGTTACATTTGAAAAAAGAGAGATTCTTTCTTGACCGCCGTGTAAAAGTGTCATAAAGTGGGTCTCTGTGGGGTGTAGTGGGAGAAATTGCCGAATAACGGCTCGAATCCCCTCCTGGAGGAGATCCAATGTTCCAAGGTGCGGCGGCGCTGAATCTTGATGTCAAGGGCCGGATGGCGGTTCCCGCACGGCATCGGGACGCGCTGTTGACGGCAGGCGAAGGTCATCTGGTCGTCACCGCTCATCCCCATCGCTGTCTGCTGCTTTATCCCCAGCCCGCCTGGGAGCCGATTCGTGATCAGCTTCTCGCCGCTTCCAGTCTGCAGATTGACTCGGCCATGGTGCGGCGCCTTCTGGTGGGTTTTGCTGAAGATGTTGAACTCGACGGCGCCGGACGCTTGTTGATTTCGCCCTCATTGCGTCAATACGCGGGGCTTGAAAAGGAGATCTGGCTGATAGGGCAGGGTCGTCATTTCGAGATCTGGTCGGCTGCCGGCTGGAAGGCACAGCAGGAGGCCATCTTTGCCGTGGGTGACAAGCTGTTACCCCCAGGTCTGGAAAACCTTGCATTGTGAATGCTGGTTCGCATGTCAGCGTGCTGCTCGCCGAGGCGGTCGCAGCGCTGGCGATCAATCCGGCCGGTATCTATGTGGACGCAACTTTTGGTCGCGGCGGCCACAGCCGGGCGATTCTGGATCTACTGGGTCCCGGCGGGCGATTGATCGCGCTGGATCGCGATCCGGTCGCGATCGCCGCTGGCGCTTCGATCTCGGACCCGCGCTTTACCTTGGTGCATGCCGCGTTCAGCGAGATCGACACCGTGCTGGACCAATTGGGCTTGGCGCAGGTGGATGGTGTGTTGCTGGACATCGGCGTGTCGTCGCCGCAACTGAATACGCCCGAACGGGGCATGAGCTTTCGTTTCGATGCGCCGCTGGACATGCGCATGGATACGACGCAGGGGGAGACCGCCGCCGAATTTCTGGCGCGGGCATCGCAATCAGAAATAGAAAGGGTGATCAAAGACTATGGCGAAGAACGGTTTGCTCATGCGATTGCAAAGGCGCTTGTTGCTGCTCGGAGCGAGCACAGTATTTCAAGGACAGGACAGCTTGCCACGCTCGTGGCGAAAGTCGTCCGCACGCGCGAACCGGGCCAGCACCCGGCGACGCGCAGCTTTCAGGCTCTACGGATTCACGTCAATCGGGAGCTTGAGGAGCTGTCGCTAGCCCTGCCCAAGGCCGTTGATCGATTGGGTCCGGGTGGGCGTCTGGTCGTGATTTGTTTCCATTCCCTGGAGGATCGTATCGCAAAGCGTTTCATGCGCGATGCGGCACATCCGCCTCAGCCGCCCAAAGGCGTGCCGGTGCGTGCTGTTGATCTGCCGCAGCCGCTGCTCAAGCTGGTCGGCAAAGCGATGTTTCCATCAGCTGCCGAAATTGCCGCCAATCCGCGTTGCCGCAGCGCGGTTTTGAGGGTTGCAGAGAAGATCAATCCCGTTTCCAAACCGACGAAGCTGAAGAGGGAATCTCCTGAAAACTCTCAAGGGGGAGGCTCTCAAGGCCTCGTAGCGAAGCCAATGGGTGTCGGATCTTCGCGCAACACCGGCCGTCGGCCGGTTGATGGCGCGGGCGGTTAGAGGATGCGCCTGAATATGGTCTTGATTCTTGTGCTGCTGGCTTGTGCGCTGTCGACGGTCAGTTCCAATCATCGCGCACGAAAACTGTTTACCGAGTTGGAATCCGCGCAAAAGAGCATGCGCGATCTGGATGTTGAATGGGGACAACTGCAGCTTGAACAGAGCACGCTGGCCGCGCATGTTCGTATTGAAAAGGCCGCCCGCCAAAAGCTGGGAATGATGCCACCCGCACCGGGTCAGATCATTACTGTTGAACCGGAGTCGGAGCCGCCGTCGAGATGAAATCGATCAAGTTCTCCCGAAGCCCCTTGCTTTCAGAGCGTCTGCCTCTCTGGAGGCAGCGAACCGTGCTGGTGTTGCTGCTCGGCGCATTCGCAACGCTGATCGGCCGCTCGCTCTATCTGCAAGGCTTCAACAACGAATTTCTCGGTGACAAAGGCCGCGCTCGATTCGAGCGGGTGATCGACATTTCCGCGACCCGGGGCCGTATTACCGATCGCTACGGTGATGTTCTGGCGGTATCCACCCCGGTACGTTCGATCTGGGCGATTCCTGAAGATGCGCAACCCTCACCGGCTCAGGCGCGCTCGCTGGCAAAACTTCTGGAGATGGATGTTCGTGAAGTCAATCGCAAACTGGCATCGGAAAAAGACTTCGTCTACGTCAAGCGCCAATTGCCTCCTCAAGTGGCTGATAGCGTGTCTGCGCTCAAATTGGCGGGTATTCATCAGAAGAACGAGTACCGTCGCTATTATCCGGCTGCTGAAGTGACCTCCCACATGCTGGGCTTTACCGGCGCGGACGACGCCGGGCAGGAGGGAATTGAGCTCGCACTCAACGCCCAGTTGGCAGGAAAATCCGGTAGCCGTCGCGTCATCAAGGACCGACGCGGCAATGTGGTCGAAGACGTGGAAAGCGTCAATCAACCGCTGGATGGCAAGGATGTTGTACTGGCGCTCGACTCGAAAATTCAGTACTTGGCCTACAGTCATCTCAACCAGGCGGTGATGCAGCATCGTGCCAAGGCGGCCGGGATTGTGGTGATTGACGTTAGGACCGGCGAAATACTTGCACTCGCCAATCTGCCGTCCTACAACCCTAACAACCGCTACAAGCTCGCGGGCGC
The DNA here is from genome assembly GCA_021738105.1 of Sulfuritalea sp. The sequence goes on along the minus strand of JAIPCS010000030.1, from coordinate 4,229 downwards.
GCAGTTGCGCAATCGTGCTCTGACCGACAGCTTTGAGCCCGGTTCGACATTGAAGCCGTTTACCGCTGCACTGGCCATTGAAAAGGGCAAGGTGCGCTTCAACACGCCGATTCAAACCTCACCTGGAAAATTGACGATTGGCTCGGCGACCATTTCGGACACCAGCAAGCACGGTCAAATTACGGTTGCGCAGGTTATCCAGAAATCGTCCAATGTCGGGATTGCAAAAATTGCTTTGTCGATGAGCCCCGGCGAGATGTGGTCCATGTTTGATGGTCTGGGTTTCGGCGCGGCGTTGAAACTGGGTTTCCCGGGTGAGGTAGGTGGACGCCTGCGGCCGGCAAAAAAATGGAGACCGATCGAGCAGGCCACCATGGCTTATGGTCACGGTATATCCGTGACCCTGATTCAACTGGCTCATGCCTACATGGCTTTCGCCCGCGATGGCGATCTGCTTCCCTTGTCCCTGACGCGAGTTGACGCGCCAACGACAACGGGCAAGCAGGTTTTTTCGGCGCAAACCGCACGTGAAGTTCGTGCGATGCTGGAAATGGTGGTGCAGCCGGGCGGCACGGCCCCGTTGGCGCATATCCCGGGGTATCGCGTTGCCGGAAAGACGGGGACGGCGCACAAGGTCGAAGACGGTGTCTATGCCAAAAAGTATGTCGCCTCGTTTGTCGGTTTCGCGCCTGTTTCGGAACCGCGTTTGATCATTGCCGTCATGATTGACGAACCCTCCAGTCGCAAGCACTTTGGTGGAGAAGTGGCTGCGCCGGTGTTTGCGGATGTCATGGCTGGAAGTCTGCGCAGCCTTGGTGTCGCTCCAGATGCGCCCATGAAGCCGCTGATAATGACCAGTGCAGATTTGGTCCAGGAAGAGATGTGAACATCCCCATGCAAATACTGGAACAACTCGAAAAGAAAGGTGTAGTCGCAACTCGCCTTACGGCCGATTCGCGCAGCGTGCAGCCGGGCGATGTCTTTGTCGCCATGCCTGGCGCTCGTGTTGATGGTCGCAAATTTATCGCCCGGGCAATGGCAAACGGAGCGGCAGGTGTGATTGCCGAAGCGGAAGAAATGCTCGACGCAGATTCGCTTCATTTCTCTGGAGATCAGCAAGGCAGCCAGCCGGTGCCAATGATCAAAGTGGCAGGGCTGGCGAAGTTATCGGGTGAAATCGCACACCTTGTTTACGGGCGACCCTCCGAGCGTTTATGGCTGGCCGGTGTGACCGGCACCAATGGCAAAACGTCGGTTTCGCAATGGATCGCTCAGGCAATGAACGCGCTGAGCCACCGGTGTGCGGTCATTGGCACCCTGGGCAACGGTTTTCTCGAGGCGTTGGAGGAAAGCCCGAACACCACACCTGACGCGATCAGCCTGCATGCGTCACTTGCCAGCTTTCTGGCCGGTGGCGCCGAAGCCTGCGCGATGGAGGTGTCATCCATCGGCCTGGACCAGGGACGTATCAATGGAGCCGCTCTGGATGTGGCGATTTTCACCAATCTGACTCGCGATCATCTTGAGTACCACGGCAGTATGGCGGCGTATGCGGCCGCCAAGGAAGCTCTCTTCCATAGGCCCGGACTGAGTGCCGCGGTCCTCAACCTCGACGATGCATTCGGTTGTGAGCTGGCCAGGAAACTCAAGGGCCGTCTGCCGACCATCGGCTATAGCCTCGACGGAGTGACCGAAGCGGTGGATGAAACTCTCCACGCCGGACACATTCAGCTGTCGGCCACGGGTGTCGAGTTCGAGATTGACGGAGTTGGATTTTCGGCGCCGGTGGTGGGCCGCTTCAATATTTCCAATCTGCTGGCGGTGACGGGCGCCTTGCTGGCAAGAGGTGAGCGCCTGGAAGATATAGCCTCGGCGTTGCGCAAGCTTGAGCCACCACCGGGACGCATGCAGGCAGTGGGGGGAGTGGATGAACCGCTGGTCGTCGTCGATTACGCCCACACACCGGATGCGCTGGAAAAGGCGCTCGGTGTTTTACGGGAAACCGCGGATGCACGCGGCGGCCGACTGGTCTGCGTGTTTGGCTGTGGCGGAGAGCGAGATCCGGGAAAACGACCGGCGATGGGTGCAGTCGCCGAGCGGCTGGCGGATGTCGTGATGCTCACCAGTGACAATCCGCGCAGCGAGGACCCGCGCAGCATCATCATGGACATTCACGGGGGTCTGCAGCGGCCGGTAAACATTCAAGTCGACCGTCGGCTGGCCATCACCCGTACCGTGGTCGAGGCTGATCAACGTGACGTGGTATTGATTGCCGGCAAGGGGCATGAGCCCTACCAGGAAATTGCTGGAGTGCGGCATTCGTTCTCGGATGTTGACGCAGCAAAGTCGGCGCTGGCGAGACGGCTATCATGATGATGAAACTGCATGAGGCAGCGCGAGTGATCAATGCCGTGGCACAGGGCATCGATGCTGAGTTTTCCGGTGTCTCGACGGATTCACGGAGCATCGGGGTCGGTGAGCTGTTCGTTGCGCTCAAGGGCGAGCGATTCGACGGTCACGCCTATGTCGCCGACGTCATTTCGCGCGGTGCGACGGGTGCATTAGTTGAACGGGACTTCGCCATCGCGCATCCGGAACTCCCATTGATCGGTGTCACCGATACGCGCCTGGCATTGGGTTCTCTGTCGGCGCAGTGGCGCCGGCGTTTTTCGATTCCGCTGATCGGCATTACCGGAAGCAACGGGAAAACCACGGTCAAGGAGATGTGTGCAGCGATCCTGCATGCACATTTCGGAAACGCTTCCGATAGCGTGATGGCGACCGCAGGCAATTTCAATAACGACATCGGTTTGCCGCTGACGCTGCTCAGACTTCGAGAGTCGCATCGCGCTGCGGTTTTGGAAATGGGCATGAGTCGTGCTGGCGAGATCGACTATTTGACGCGACTGGCCACACCCACCGTGGCGGTGGTGAATAACGCGCTCAGGGCGCATCTGGAGGGACTCGGCACCGTGCAGGACGTCGCACTGGCAAAAGGCGAAATTTTTGCAGGATTGGCGGACGATGGTATCGCCATATTCAATGCAGACGACGCGCAGGTGGACATTTGGCGCGAGCTTTCGCGTGACAGCCGCACTCTGGACTTCGGTCTCGATCATCCAGCAGGTATTCAGGGCCGGTTCACGCCTCATGGATTGGGTGGCGGGTTGCACCTGAACACACCGGCAGGGGAGCTTGACGTAAACCTGCCCGTGCCGGGTCGGCACATCGCGCGCAACGCCTGTGCGGCGGCGGCGGCGGCTATCGCAGCGGGTGTCGGCCTTGAGGCGGTGAAGCAGGGACTGGAAGCATTTCAAGGCGTCAAGGGGCGTTTGCAGCAGCGCAACGGACGCAACGGGGCGCTGATCCTGGACGATAGCTACAACGCCAATCCGGACTCGATGCGTGCGGCACTGGATGTTCTGGCATCGGTACCGGGCCGGCATATTTTCGTCATGGGTGACATGGGTGAGGCGGGCGCGGCGGCAGGTCAGTTTCATGACGAGATTGGCGGCTATGCCAAGAGTCATGGCATAGATCTATTGCTTTGCGTCGGAGAAATGTCGGCGGCCGCTGCACACAATTTCGGTGAAGGCGGGCAGCATTTTGGTCGTATCGAGGATTTGATAAAGCGGTTGCAGAATGAACTTGCGCCACAGACCACAGTGCTGATCAAGGGCTCGCGTTTCATGAAGATGGAACGCGTGGTAGACGAGATCGTGCAAAAGCCATGAACAACACTACATCTCAGAGAAAGAGGATGTCACAAGGCGTCACGTGGTGTGATGGATACATCTCTGTTTTTCACATGCATTGTGTGGCAAAAGGGGGATACCGATGCTGCTAGAGCTTGCTCAATGGTTGGCCAGGGATTTCCGCGGCTTCAATGTCTTCGGCTACATCACCTTGCGTGCGGTGCTGGCGACCATGACGGCGCTGGCCATATCTTTCGTCTTTGGTCCGGCGGTGATCCGTTGGCTGACGGCGAAAAAAATCGGCCAGTCGGTACGCAGCGACGGACCGCAGACGCATCTGATCAAGGCCGGCACGCCCACCATGGGCGGTGCGTTGATCCTGATCTCACTCGGAGTATCGACGCTGCTGTGGGCCGATCTTTCCAATCGTTTCATCTGGATCGTATTGATCGTCACGTTCGGTTTTGGCGCGGTAGGCTGGGTGGACGATTGGCGCAAAGTTGTTTACCGCAATCCGGACGGGCTGTCGGCACG
>JAIPCS010000029.1 GCA_021738105.1 Sulfuritalea sp. | reverse complement strand
GCGAGCGCGAAGGAGAAAGCGACGAGAGGGGAGAGGTTGAACAGACGGGGCACGGCCGGCTGATTATAATTGAGACTCATTCTCTACAAACTTGGATTCTCCCAAACAATATGCCTTTGCTCGAAGTCGACCAAATCAGCCATGCTTACGGCAAACAAGCCGTAGTGAATGATTTGTCTTTCAGTTTGGGTCATGGTGAAATTGCCTGCCTGCTGGGCTCCTCAGGCTGTGGCAAGACCACCATGCTGCGACTGATTGCCGGATTCGAATTACCTACAGAGGGCAGCATCCGTCTCAATGGAACAACCATCGCCAGTGAAAGTATCCAGGTACCGGCAGAGTCGCGACGTATCGGCATGGTGTTTCAGGACTATGCCTTGTTCCCTCATCTTTCCATCGCCGACAACATCGGCTTTGGCCTGCGCCAAAAGTCGGCGCTGGCGAGACGGCAACGTGTTGATGAAATGCTGGATCTGATCGGTCTGAGTGGCCGCAGTGATCGATTTCCGCATGAACTCTCGGGCGGACAACAACAGCGTGTGGCACTGGCCCGCGCCCTGGCGCCGCAGCCGCATTTGCTGCTGTTGGACGAGCCGTTCTCCAATCTCGATATTGAACTGCGCGAACGATTGTCGCTTGAAGTGCGTGACATTCTCAAGCGCGCTGGCATGGCCGCCATCCTGGTCACCCACGACCAGAACGAAGCCTTTGCCGTCGCTGACATGGTCGGCATCATGTGCGATGGCCGCATCGAGCAATGGGACACGCCCTACAATCTCTATCACCGCCCCGCCACACGCCATGTTGCAGACTTCATCGGCCAGGGTGTGTTTCTGCCGGGCGAAGTGATATCGCGAAAAATTGTCGAAGTCGAGCTGGGCCGCCTTGATTCCGAAGTGCCAATGGAATGCAAATCGAGCTGCAACGAATGCGAGCGCGATTGCCGGCTCGATGTGCTGCTGCGTCCCGACGATGTTATCCACGATGACGACAGCGAGGTGAAGGCCGAAGTTGTATCCAAGGCATTTCGCGGTGCAGAGTTTCTCTATACCTTGCGTCTGAGTTCTGGCGCGCAAGTCTTGTCGCTGGTACCTTCCCATCATAATCATGCCATCGGCGAGCGTATTGGAATTCGGCTTGCCGTTGATCACGTCGTCACTTTTCAACAGGGCAGATGATCCCCTGGTTGCCGCAGGAAGCTGAATTCCCTCCACTGGGTAAAGCACTGAACGAACCCAACGGATTGCTGGCGGCAGGTGGCGACCTGAGTCCCGAACGTCTGCTGGCCGCTTATCGGCGCGGCATTTTCCCCTGGTATTCGGCTGGTGACCCAATACTGTGGTGGAGTCCCGACCCGCGCATGGTGCTACTTCCAAACGAACTGAAAATATCCCGTTCGCTGACCAAGACCTTGCGCAATACGGATTACGAGGTGCGTCTCGACACAAAATTTCCGGAAGTGATGCGGGCCTGTGCCAACAAGTTACGCGCGTCGCAATCCGGCACATGGATTACCGTAGAAATGCAAAATGCCTATTGGTCGCTGCATCAACTCGGTTACGCCCATTGCGTCGAGACATGGATAGACGACAAGCTTGTTGGCGGACTGTATGGTGTCGCGATCGGCCAGGCATTTTTCGGCGAATCAATGTTCAGCGATGCCAGGGACGCGTCGAAGATCGCCCTTGCGCATTTATGCGCTCACCTCAATCGCGCAGGATTCGGCATAATCGATTGCCAGATGGAAACCGCTCACCTCGCCTCTCTCGGTGCACACCCTATTCGCCGTTGCGATTTCGCAGCGCGACTGGACGAACTGTGCCCACAAGGCGACGAACCGGGGCGATGGCCGGCGATGGGCATTACCGGCTATTACCGAAAGCAGCCATGACACATCTGCGCGATCTGCCTCCCTTCCCTTTGCTGCAGTTCTATGCCACTGCACCGTACGGATGCTCTTACCTGCCAGGTCGCGTCGCCCGGTCGCAAGTTGCGACACCCACCCACCTGATCGACAGTGCCACCTATAGCGATCTGGTGCGCGCCGGCTTTCGCCGCAGCGGCGTGTTCACCTACAGACCTTACTGCGACTCTTGTCGAGAGTGCCAACCCGTCAGGCTCAAGGTATCGGATTTCGTACCCAGCCGCAGTCAGCGCCGCGCACTGAACCTGCATGCCGAGCTGGAGGCTCGGGAATGCAGCCTCAGTTTTCGCGAAGAGCACTATCAGCTCTATCAGAGGTATCAGGCGGAACGTCATTCCGGCGGCGGAATGGATCAGGATAGTCGCGACCAGTACGCCCATTTCCTGCTGCAAACCCATGTCGACAGCCGACTGATCGAATTTCGCGAAAACGGCGTGTTGCGTGTCGTCAGCATTATCGACGTACTGGCCGATGGACTCTCGTCGGTCTACACGTTTTACGATCCGGACAACGCAAGCGCCAGTTATGGCACGTTTGCCATTCTCTGGCAAATCGCGCAATGCCAGCATGTCGGCCTGCCCTGGTTGTACCTCGGCTACTGGATTCGCGATAGTCGAAAGATGGCTTACAAAGCCAAATTCCGCCCGCTGCAAGCGCTGCGCCATGGTCAATGGCAGGCGCTGGACGAATAGGTAGCGCTCGCCTTAAAAACTCGGCGTTGGTGACACGGCGTTAGTGACACGACAACCATCACCATCTAGCGAGCGCTGGCAGTCTCCCGCCGCCGGTAAGCCCGCCAAGCTGGCCAGATTGCAACGCCAAACATCAATACCAGCACTAGGACCGGCCAGACAACCGGCCGATTCCACTCAACTCGGCGCTGCTCACGCAGAACCGGATCTATGCGCTGGTACTTGAGGGTGTTGTTGCCAACCTTGGTCGGTTTTCTGTTGGTAAGCCATGCATGCCGCAGGGTGTATTCCTTGGGATGAAAGCCCCAGACCCAGGGCGCATCGTGACGCAGTATCGCCGTCATGCGGTCGATCAGCGCCTGTCGCTCGGCACCGTTTTCCATGGCCTTCATGCGCTCGAACAGACGGTCGAACTCGGGGTTCTCATAGTTCGCCGCATTTTCACCATGCTGTTTTACTTTTCCCTGCTTTCCGTAGAGCAAGAACACGAAATTTTCCGGGTCGGGATAATCGGCATTCCAGCCAAAATAAAACAACTGCACCGCACCCTTGCGAATTTTTTCCTGAAAACGGTTGTAGTCGGTGCTGCGCACCACCAGTTGCGTATTAATTTTGGCGAACTGCTTGTTGAGCCAGTCGATACGCGCTTTGGCGCCGACGCCGGTTGCCGTGGTATCGAGATTGATCACCAACGGCTCGCCGGTTTTGGCATCACGTCCATTGGGCCAACCCGCTTCGGCCAGCAATCGTCGAGCTTCAGCAATCGGCTTGCGCCGGGCCCGTCCATCAATCCAGTCGTACATCTGTGGATTGATGCCTTCCGGGCCCTCTCGGTAACCAAAAATACCGGGAGGAATGGGGCCCTGCGCGGGCACGCCACGACCGTTTTGAAAAATTGAAATGAACTCTTCCTGGTCAATGGCGATGGAAATTGCCTGACGCAGCTTTCGAGTACGCTCGGCGGTCGCCGGGTCGGCGCCACCGACCAAAGAGTCGAGCCAGTTGAAACCCATGTAAAAAGTTGAAGTCGCGACCGATGTCGTCAGTACGATGCCTTGTTCTCGCATGCCATCGGACAAGGTGATTTCTCCGGCACTCACCTGCACTGCCTGATCGAAGGCGTCGGAAGAAATTCCAGAAGCATCGTAGTAGCCTTGCAGGAACTTGTTCCAGTAGGGTATCTGCTCTTTCTCGCGGGTAAATACGACTTTGTCGATGAACGGCAAAGTCTTGCCGCAATCCTTGGTCAAGCCCGCGGCCAAGTCCTCGGGATCACCTTCACAGGGATAGCTTTCCTGCCGAAAATTTGGATTGCGCTCGAGTACCATGCGTGAATTCGGATCATTTTCAGTCAGCATGTAGGGACCAGTGCCAATGGGGTACCAGTCCAGTGTCAGGTTTTTCTCGGCCATGCCCGGCTGACTGTGAAATCTGTCGGCCTCCCAGGGCATCGGCGAAAAGAACGGCATTGCCAGCCAATAGAGAAACTGCGGATACTTGCCCTTGATTCTCAACCGGTAGCGGTATTTGTCGATCACCTGCGCACCCTCCAGCGGAACGCGGCGCATGTCGATCCAGGGCGTATCCTTTTCCTTCTTCAGGCGCGTGGCGAAATCGCCCAGACCGACGATATAGTCGTTCATGAGTCCAAAGATTGGAGAATGCAGGCGCGGGTGGGCCAAGCGCTTCAGTCCATACACATAGTCCTCGGCGGTCAGTTCCCGCGTATCACGCCGGGTGAAATCAGCCAGCGTGGTAAGCCCGGCCAGTTGCTTCCCCGACAAGGAGTGATACAGGTAGTCGCCTGAATCGTTGCGGGCAAATGCCGGATGTGGCTGATAGCGGATGCCGGGCTTCAGCGTAATCACGTAATCCGTGTAGGCAATTTTGCCGACGTCGACGTCGTTCGGCAGTGCGTGTCCGGCTGCATCCAGATAACGCGCCTGCGGCACGGCCTCTGCAGTCGCAGCAATCAGCGTGTAAGGACGCTTGAGATAGTGATATTGCAGCGGCGGCTCATAAATCTGGGCGGTAAAGGTCATCTCGTCCTCGCTGTAGGACTGAACCGGATCGAGATGCTTGGGCCGATCTGTGAATGCGCTATACAGAATATTCCGGCCACGATCGGCTGCCGGATAGGGGTCATTCCAGGCGCTTCCGCAAGCGGTGAGCAGAGCCACAAGGAGACAGTAGAAAACGCTTCGCATGACGGCGAGTTTAGCTGATCCGCTATAATCCATTGCTCGATTCAACCAAGGATAAGCGATGGGATTTCTCGCGGGCAAACGCATTCTGATCACGGGCCTGATTTCCAACCGGTCGATCGCCTACGGTATCGCCAAGGCCTGTCATCGTGAAGGTGCAGAGTTGGCCTTTACCTACCAGAATGATCGTGTCAAGGATCGCATGGTCAAGTTTGCCGACGAGTTCGGTTCAAAAGCCATTTTTGCCTGTGATGTCGGGAACGATGCCGAGATCGAAGCAGTTTTCAGCGAACTGGGAAAGCACTGGGATGGACTTGACGGTCTGGTGCATTCAATCGCCTTTGCCCCCAACGAGGCGATCGAAGGTGATTTCCTCGATGGAATATCGCGCGAATCCTTCCGGATCGCCCATGAAGTTTCCTCCTACAGCTACCCCGCCCTTGCCAAGGCCGCCCGACCGCTGCTGCTGAAGGGAAGCAATGCGTCGGTATTGGCGCTGACCTATCTTGGCGCGGTGCGAACCATGCCCAACTACAACACCATGGGTCTGGCAAAAGCCAGCCTTGAAGCGGCGACGCGCTACCTGGCCTTCTGCCTCGGCCCGCAAGGCATCCGTGCCAATGCACTATCTGCAGGCCCGATCAAGACGCTGGCAGCCTCAGGAATCGGCAGCTTCGGAAAACTTCTGGCGTACAACGCCCACCATGCCCCACTGCGCCGCAACGTAACGATCGACGAAGTCGGCAACGCGGCGGCATTTCTGCTTTCCGACCTTGCCAGCGGAATCACGGGCGAGATCCTGTATGTCGACGGCGGAACGCATACGACGGCCATGGGAAACTCGGCACCTCTGCCTGGCTGATCTGACATAGGTAAAAAACCCCGCAATGCGGGGTTTTTTACCTTGGGAAATCAAGGTTCCTTGCTTTCCAGCGCCGTCTTGTTGATCTCCACGGGATACTTTTTCCTAAGCGTTGCCATCCAGGCAGAAAACTCTTCATCAGCAAGCAAACGCGCGTATTGCTGGGCCAGAATCTTCCGGCGTGAATCATCCCTGGTTGCGTCCGCAGCATTTACTGCCGAAATTCGATATAGCACATAGCCATTGCCCGACGACGAAATGCCCGCATAGGCCGGCAATTTTGCTGCATTGGCCTTGAATATCGCGCGCAAGGCATCAGGAGGAAGCTCCTGGCTTTCAGATCGACTGACGTTCCGCACTTTCGACCAATTGAGATTGATGGCTTCACCCTTTGTCAGGCGAGCCAGCTTGTCCTCACCATCCTTGATCGCCAGAACAACGGCAGCTTCATGACGCAACTGCTTTTCGATTTGAGTTTTTACCGCCTCCAGCGACTGCAACGAAGCCGGCTTATGCTCGAGAACCCGCGCGGATACCATCGTGCCGGGTGTAACCTCGACAGCCTCTGTGTTGCGCTTATTCTTGAGCCCATCATCGCTGAATAAGGCGCTGACCAGTTTCTGATTGTCGAAAGGGGCTGGCAATTTACCATTCCTGGATAGCCAAGCGGTTTGCTTCGGTTCCAGCTTCCATTTCTCGGCTGCCGGTTTCAGGCTGTCGGATTGCTCATAAACCACGTTGCCGAAGACTTCCGCTGATTCTGCATATTTTTTTGCCCCGGATTCGCGCTTGATCGTAGCCTTGATTTCTTCCTTGACATCCGCCAAAGGCCTGATGCGTTCAGGACGCACGCCGGTCAGATGAATGATGTGATAACCGAAATCAGAACGGATTACGTCAGAAATCTCACCTTGTTTCATTGCAAAAGCGACATCCTCAAAGGCTTTTACCATCATGCCTCTACCAAACCAGTCCAGATCCCCATCCTTTTCAGCGGAGCCCGGATCCTCGGAATTCGCCTTGGCCAACTTTGCAAAATCGCCAGGTGTCTTTCTTAACTGCACCAATAACGTCTCTGCTTTGACCTTCGCCGCGTCGGCAGCCGCCTTTGGCGCATCCTTGTCGGCACGGATCAGTATGTGGCTGGCTCGGCGCGTTGCACCTTCCTTGTATTGATCGATGTGAGTCTGAAAATAGTTGGTGACATCAGCATCGCTGATTACAGTTCCTGCCGCCAAGTCATCGCGACTTAACACAAGATACTCTGCGCGAACCTGCTCCGGCAATTCAAATTGCTTGCGGTTAGCCTCGTAGTATTTTTGCACGGCATCCGCTGCAAGCTTGACCTTGTCCAGATAGGCGTCGGGCACCAACAATGCGTCCCCCACTTCACGCTGCTCGAGTTGCGTCGCCAGCCATCGATTGGCCGCGGTCTGACTCGGGATGACGGCTTCGGTAATCGGCAACATCAACTGTTGCATGGCCATGTCCTGTCGCAGACGGGCTTCGAACAACTCTTTGCTCATACCTTGCGCAGCCACCAGCGCTGCGTAGCGCTCTCTGGAAAACTGGCCGTTCTCCTGCAATGATGGAACGGCAGAAATAAATTCCACAAGTTGTTCATTGCCAACGGACAACTTCGAGTCGATTGCCTGCTGTGCCAGAAGACGCTGAGTAATCAGAGAATTCAAGACTGCATCGCGAATCGCAGGGGTTTCAAACAATGCCGGATCGTACTGTCCGCCCAGACTTGCACGCATTCGGTCCTGCTGTTCCCGCAATGCGTTCTGCAATTCATAGCGCGTGACCTTGCCGCTTCCAACAGTCGCTATATCCGATCCGGTATCCACATTGCGAACATACGAGTCGACGCCCCAAAATGCGAATGGAAGCGTGATCAGCACCAGGAATCCCTGTGTGAACTTCTTGTTATTGCGAATAACATCAAGCATGCGTCAAAATCCCTGGATGCGAAAAAGGCGAACATTGGTTCGCCTTTGTTCAGAATGTGCGCTGACTGAAAAACTCCCGCTTCACTTCGTGATACCCACAAATATTCAAGATCAGCCAACCACTGTCCGCTGACCCAAGCAGCGCAAATTTTACCGCATTTTTACGAGAACACCTGATTTGCCGGAGAGTACGTAACTAGTTCGACCGCTTGAGGCGGAAAGACTCAGGGCAACCCTGCTTTCAACAAAACTCAATCTTCACTGAACCCGAATTTCTCTACAAAACCTTTCGGATCCAGCGCGGGTCCCTTGAAGTCACCTTGCATATAATCACAGCCAAGTTCCTTGAGGAACAATTCATGCGCTTCGTCAGTGACACCCACAGCAACAACGTTAAGTTTGAGATGATGGGCAAGCTCGATCACAGATTGCAGTATTCGAGCTGATTTCGGCACGTTGACCATATCTGGAGTCGTTGATACGTCAATCTTGACTTCCTGAAACGGCATTCCTGCGAGCCAATATAAAGTTGTTAGCTCCAGTTCCGGATCATCAATGGAAAGTTTTACACCAAGTTCCCTGAGGCGAACAAGCGTCTCTCGAGCGACTGCATCAGTTTTTAGTAACGCCGTTCCACCGATTCCAAGAATCAGCGTACCCGCGCGCCGGCTCCAAGTACCCAGAGCCCGCTGAACGATGTCGGGCAACTCCGTGTTGAGCAACGCCCGGGATGGAAGCTTGATACCGATTCGCAAATCAAGACCGCCGCTATAGCGGAATTCGGAGACGTTCCGCAAAGCTCGATTGAGCACAGAAGATACAAAGCCGGAAACAGTACCCGCAGACTCCGCAGCATTATATGCATCGGCAACCGCTACCATTCCAAGCAAAGGATCCAGAGCGCGAAGGAGGCACTCGGCTCCCATAATCTGCCCCCGCCGCAGATCATATTGCGGCTGAAAGATCAGTTCCAGCGTGTCTTCCAAAACAGCGGTACGCAATCGGTTCTCACCAAGAAGAAGCGATTCAGCGTGACTCTCGCCATCATCCCCGGCACTGGCAATACGACCGTTGAGAACGCGAGCCAAGGCGCAAGCGCTTTTTGAACGCTGCAACAGGTTTTCCGCCTGATCTCCATGTGTCGGAAACATCGCTATCCCGATCGCCGGGTCAGCGAAGACTTCCTCTTCACCAATCCAGAATGGCGCGTTGAATGCACGTATGGATTTCTGAGCTGCCAGCAGCGCAACGGCTGGACCTTCTATCGTGGACAGGACGCATGCAAAATCCTCCCGCCCTATCCCCCCGACGAAGTCGCCCTCGCGCAACACGTCGCTACGCAACAATTCGGCGACCCGCCCACGCACCAAATCACCAACCGAATATCCCCAAACCGCATCCACGCGGCCAATCAAGCCGCATTCGATAATCAAAACGGCGAGGTTTCCGCCATCAATTTGCCGCTGCTCAACTTGATCGCGCAGCGCGCTCAAAACAGGGGTTACATCAGAAGAAATCGAAGTGGATATCACCGACTCGACAGATTCCCCATCGCTCACAGGAATAGTTCTCGCGGATCGATATCAACGGAGTCATACTCAAGCGAACGTTGAATCCGGTAAGGTTCATCTGGGCTGACCTTGGGCTCTTTCATCAGATCAAGCATTTTGTAGGGTTTGAGCGGATTTCCATCGGCGCTCTTGACTACCATGATCCGCGGTTGCATTCGGCGCACCATATTCTGCGCGATCACAATGGCAACTTCGCCGCTGTTCAACTCAACGACACTACCCACAGGAAATACACCAATGCACTGGATGAACTGCTCAACCAATGCGGGATGAAACTGCTTTCCGCGTTCCTTGTAGATGATGCTGAGAGCTTTGGCAGGTGACAGATTGGCTCCGAACGGCTTCGGTGCAGTCAGCGTGTCAAAGGTATCCACGATGCCCGCGATCAATCCGGAAAAAGCGATTGCATCTCCACGCAAACCGCGCGGATAACCGCTGCCATCGAATCGTTCGTGATGCAGGGACGCCAATCCTGGAATTTCTGCAGGAACGCCAGGAGTACTGCTCAGTATCCTTACCGAGTGGTTTACGTGAGTCCTGTACAACTCTGTTTCTGCTTCATTCGTCGGTCCTCGAGCGGCAAGCTCGGCTGGTAGTTTGAGCTTGCCCACGTCCTGAAGCAGACCCAGCATGCCGAGAATTTCCAGTCTTTCCGGGGGGAGCTGAAGAAAGCGGCCAAATATGGTCATCATGACCGATATCTCGACCGCACGGCTCAATGTTGCCTCGCTCTTTTCTTGCAGCTTGATCAGTAACGCCATCGCATCCGGATTGCGCACCACACTTTCGGTAATCTGCGCTGCCGCTTCCTGCGACCGTGCAGTATCGATGGAACTTCCGATTTCGACCGCCCGCGAAAATTCCTTGACGATTGAAGCGGTATCGGAAAAGGCTTTCTGGGCCCTCGGCAGTTCTGCTTCTACACTTGCCGCCTCCTTATATACCGTGGTACCTCTAATTTTCGCTATGTCTTCAGCGGTAACTTTGGTTGCATCCAACTGCTCGACTTTTTCGGGATCAACAAAAACGTGCTTGCAATATTTTTTCAGGACACCAAGTTGCTTATCACTCTTCAGAACGAAGCCTTGAAAAACAAAGGGAGTTTCCGTCCATGGCCTATCCAGCTTTGAGATGAACATCCCGAAGCTAAGCTTTTCGACAGGAATTTCGACGAGTTCCATACAAATACGAAATTTTGTAACTCAGTTGATGAATTTACACGCAAAAAATCACGATCGACTATTTCTGTCTGGTTGCGGCCTGTATCACGATGACCATATTCAAGTTACCGCTGTTGAGACTTATCCGAATTATCCTACCAATCATCCCGAATTGAAGATCGATTCACCGTTTGCCGGAATTCACTCGATTCAACCTGAATTCGCAACAGATCGTTTCACCGCGAAAAGCCGCAGCCGCTCTCCGCAAATCAAGAACGAATCTCACTGATGAAAAGACAATGGCTTGCATCCAGGCAAGCCATCATGATGATACTGGTGGTGCTGACGGGGTCGAACACCACCCCGAAAGCCCTGCCCACTCTACAAACAGGTAACTCAGAATTTTCAGTTACCGTCAAAGTTACCGACGCCAGTGACCCATTGCCGTGAATCATGCTCTCTTCACAATGAATTTGATTGAGCCGTTGAGGCACATTGTATCAAGTTCCGAACATCTTCAACTCGCCATGCAGTGATCCGTTCGCCAAGTGTTCGCACGGGTTGAGGATAGCGTCCCGATTTGACACCTGCCCACCACGTCGATTTGCTGACCGGGATCAATGCCGGAATTGGTGGATTGGCCTTACGGTTGCCAATTATTTGTGGGAGGCGAAGGTATCCAGTTTCGGGAAGCGTATCCATAGCTAGTTGCTCCAGCCGATCAAACAGGCGCTGCAGGCTTTGAAGCCACCGCCCTGGGGCGAATGTCCACAATGATCTGCTGCGTCTTGCTACCGTTGGTTACGGTGTCCCATTCGACATCGAACTCCCCCGGCAGAGGAATTGTCGCCAGCCGGTCGAACACCCCGGAATTTCCTGCGCTGAAATCCATGCTGCACCGACCACGCCGGGTTCCGTTGCGATCATCCATCTTAGTTTCGATATAGACCGTGGTGGAATCAAACTGCTTGCCTTCGATATCGCCCTTGAACTTCTTCATACCGGTGACGCGTTCTACTGATTTATGCATGATGTTTCTCCAAATATAGATTTTGGGATGAATGCCCTTGAGCCGGTGACCATCCCGAATCACCGAGGGAAAGAAAGAGAGAAGGCGCGGAGAAATCACACGCGCTCCAATTGACCGTTGAACCAAACGAACTTCACGCCGAACAATTCACACGAGCTAACGCAGACCAGTGAATCCCACGCTTCCTGAAAGTCCCTCTTGAGGGCTTTCCTTAACTGGGCGGCGAATTCATCCGGGGGAAGGTGGGAGAGCGTGCTGGCAAACTCATGGCGCTCAGGCATGCCCTTAATCGCCCGCCTCAAGGCTTCACGCATTGGCGCGAGAGGGCGGTCCGGTTTCGACTGGGAAAACCGCACGAGCCCATTCTGATCGCCGCAATACTGGGAAACGATGTATCGGGATAAACGTCGGGCATCCTTGGAACTGCCGCCAATCCGTTTGACGTTCACATGGAAAGCACCGTGAATGTCTTTCCAGTTCTCTTGCAGCCAGGAGAACTCGACATAGAAGGAGCGCCCCCTCATTGCTCGGATTCCTTCCAAGCCAGAATCATGTGCAGTACGCCATGACCTTCGCGGGTATCGACACAGATGTATTGCACACCCTCATAGCCCAGTTGACGGGCCATGCGCTTACGCAGCGTTTGGAAGTCCCTGCGCAACTGAGCGACAGGGCTAGAGGGGGAGGATGTCAGTGTGACCCACAGGCATTGATAGCCATGAGCCATCCAATAATTCAAACGATCAAGAACCGCACGTCGAGTGACCCATTGCTTCTTAGACCATGGCGGACGGCCTTCTGGTTTTGGCACGTTTCCGCACCCTATATCAAGAAAAGGGGCGGCTGCGCCGCCGGCTGGGGGTGCCACTGGGGTGGCAGGCCTCACCCGGTGGTCGCAACCGATTCCTGCTATTGAATCAGGCGTGTCAGCGGCCGCTACTGGCGGCGGTAATGCCGTGGAACTCGGGAAGGATGTGTCATGGCTTTGCATAGCCACGACTGTACTAGGTATTGATCTCCTAGTACTAGTGTTTTATTACCTAGTACTGGGTACTAGTGTCCCATTTTTACAACGCCATCTCCCGGCGGCGCTGGCGAAGCTCATCGTTGTCGTACTCACCGTTCACACCTTTCCAGAAGTTGCCGAGCTTGGTGACGATATCGAAGGCAAGGGATTTGTTGGAAAAATCGGTGGTGGGTTCGAATTCTTCGCGGATATTGACGCCCAAGATGGTTTCGTATTTCTTTATGGTCCTCTTGTTGTGAAGCAGCACGATGACTTTCCAGCCAACAAGGCGACCAAGCATGTACATGCCAATGGCTGATTCCAGCTCATCGAACTGGCCTACGAAGTTGGCAGAAATGTGGTCTATGCGTGTCACCAATTCAAGCGCGTCTTCGGGCTTGACGGAAGGAGCTATACGGGGGGGCTTCTTGGCTTTGGGCATGAGGGTTGCCTCCAAGTGGTTCTAATGGGTAACGATAGCCCATTAGGCCGTTTTGAGCAACTTGAGATTGTGCCAATAAGCCGCGTTACCCACCGCGCCGCCGCCTAATGCCATGTAAGGGGCAGTCGACGGCGCCGTGGATAACGCTACTCACAATGCTTCGGCAGCGTGGTTCACAATTTTACAAATTATCCAGTACAGCCTCGCTAGGCTTGATATGTCTTGACTGCAAATTAAGTTTCCAACGGATCATGTCGCCCAGTATGGGATAAATGTCGTTGTGCTTCGCGCCAAACCTAAAAACTTTCATGATCGGATCATACTTTCCAATATCCCGGTTGTAACCCTCGTCGTCAGAGGGGAGGTGCTTTTCAAGTCCTGTCAGACCAAGCTGCTCTCGTTCCGCAGGACTTAGTTCGTAGTACCGCCACATTGGATTGGTATGTGAGAAATCAATTTTTGGAATTCCTTCCAGCAGTTCGTACAAATCCATTCCCGCGCCGCTGCCCCTTCTTTTACTGAAAGCAAAATCAAATGTGAGCTTGGCCAGGGCCTTAAGAACAACTGGTTGAGCAGCGACTGTAGTGAGCTTGGCTTTGTCCTCCCCAAACCCCGGTATCGCTTTAACTGCAGACCAGAACTGAGTAGCTATTTCTTTTCTGGGCTCGACTTCGGTCGGTTTTGCGCCATTGATGTTTGTCTTGTTCAAGAAAAGGTGCGCATTTACCGCGACGATATCCTTCCTTGAGAGTTGCCCTGTATCTTCTTGCCAATTGACAATATCCTTCTCAATTGGCGACCAACCTAAAATGTCGTCAAACAATACTTCTTGCGTGTATCGATTTACTGGGTTCGAACTATCGAACGCAAGTGCTAGGCTCGCCTCGACCTTTTTGCCAAGGTTGTTTAGATCATGGAACAGCTGACGCTCTTCTTCGATGCCCAGTCCTAAATGTACTTCTACTGAAACCGTGCAAAACCCACGAGCGACTTCGTTGCATTCGTTCCAAACTTCCAGTTCGACTGACGAAACTGAAAGATCTTCTGACGGAGGATAAAGACTGCCTTTCTTCGGATATTTATGAGTCGTACGTACGTGCCCCAGGAACTCAAATACAAGATCCATCCCTTTCCGCCGATGTTGCCCGTCAACAATCCATAGAATGTCACGTTGCGAAAGCATAACTTTGAAGCAAGCCGTTTCCTCTTCCTTAGTGATCATTCGATAACCAGGGAGAGTTGCCCCCCCTGGATCACAGGTTCGAATGTTCGCAACGATCGGCTGAAGCGACAAATATGGTTGTGGCCCAAGTTTTGAAAGTGCTTCTGCTAGTCCAGGCGAAGGTGGCTTCTTGTTAATTTCCCTACGATAGATCGCAGCCGAAACTAACCCTTTCAAAATGTAGCCCGCAAGTTTGTTGGCATGACCATCATCCAACTTGCGTTGAGCGACTGGTTCGCCGTTGATTCCACGTTCATTCGCTACTTCTGACATTCCGAAGAAGTCATGCATAGGGATCGACAGCAGAAACACGCGATTCCCCAAATTGTGCGCTACGAAAACCTTAAAAGGTTTGGCGGAAGTATCCCCTTCCTCCATTAGGGAATCCAAAGTGCCGATTGGGGTTGGCAGATTGTCTTTCGATAAGTGCATGGTAGCTCCTTCAGAAAATAGAGTAAAAATAGATTCCCTGGAATGACGAATACAACGCCAGGATATAAGTACTTTACTACCAGGAATATATTTGTCAACATTCCTGGAATATATTTTTTCATCTCCAGGAATGTAGATTCACTCAAGTTGGGTTCTCGGTGTGGCCGATCTTCTTAAGCGAGTGACGGTATATGTAGAAAAGTGTTCACGTAGCTAAATCGTAGCGGCCCGACCCTACTTGGTTTGGTAATGTGGCTTTCTTTGGGTCTGTGATGAATTGGCTGGCATCACAAGATATTGATTTTTATGAATTTACTATCCCCAGCCATTTCTCATAACCCGAAGGTCGAGAGGTCGAATCTTTCTTCCATAACCAGAAACACCCCGCACCCGCAGTAATCCGCACAACGCGGAACGCTATGCCACATGCCCGTGTAGAGGTATCACAACCGCCCCTGCCTTGAGCTTGTCAAGATAGTCCGCCCATTCCTGCATCATGCTCTTGCGCTCGGGAAGATACTCGGCGCGATTGTAAGCAGCCCGTACCGCGTTCTTTTCCGCATGGGCTAACTGGCGTTCTATTACGTCATGACGATAGCCTTGCTCATTCAGTAGCGTCGAAGCAACAGAACGGAAACCATGTCCGGTCATGCGCCCCTTGTAGCCCATTCGCGCCAGCGCATAGACAACCGTATTTTCGCTAATGGGACGTTCACGGCTTATCGATGATGGGAAAACTAAGCGCCCTTCCCCGGTCAATGGCTGCATACGTTTGAGAACATCAATCGATTGCTGTGACAAAGGGACGATATGGGCCTCGCGCATTTTCATGATCTCGGCAGGGATACGCCATAAACCACCCTCCAGGTCGAACTGTGACCATTCCGCAAATCGGACTTCCTTTGTTCTCTGGAAAGTCAGCGCCAAGAGTTGCATTGCTGCTTTCGTTGTTGCCTCACCACGGTATGCATCGATATCGCGCAATAGTGCGGCGTACTCAGCGGGATCAGTAAGCGCGGCATAGTGCTCCTGCTTCACGGTCGAAAGAGAACCCTTCAAGCTTGGCACTGGATCGTTAGTCGCCCGTCCTGTTGCAATGGCATAGCGAAAGATTGCGCCGCAATGCTGTTGAATGCGATGCGCCATATCCACGATGCCCCGACTCTCGATAGCCCGTAGCAACGCCAACAGATGAGGCGAGGTGATTTCTGTGATGGCCCTTGCGCCGACAGCAGGAAAAGCATGACGCTCCAACGCGGACTTCGTCTTGCCGGCGTAGCTCTCGGTCCATTCCTTTCCTCGTGTCGCCATCCATTCGCGCGCGATTGCCTCGAAGGTATTGCTACCTATTTCCGCTTTTGCTTTCTTTTGCGCCTTCCGTTGTTCGCCGGGATCGGCTCCAGTAGCGAGCAATGAACGGGCTTCTTGACGTCTTTCGCGTGCCAGTTTGAGCGACACATCAGGATAAACGCCCATGGACAATGTTTTGCGTTTACCGTCAATTCGATAGTCAAGCCGCCACCATTTTGATCCGTTCGGATTGACCAACAGATAGAGGCCATCACCATCTGCCAGCTTCGTGGATTTTGCTTGCGGCTTCGTATTCCTGATCGCGGTATCAGTAAGGGCCATGACGGTAACTCCAATCGACGGTAGCTTGTTACCGTCAATATTACCGACAGTTACCGTCGGATGTCAAAGAACTGCCTTGGACACTATAGGCAACAAAAAACCCGCAAGGCCAGTAGCAGAGCGGGTTCTTTGGACTTTCTTGGACTGCTTTACATCAATAATTGGTGGGTGCTGACGGGGTCGAACCGCCGACATTCGCCTTGTAAGGGCGACGCTCTACCAACTGAGCTAAGCACCCGCTTTGCTGCTGTTACCCATATTCAACAACGGCCGCAATTCTATCAGTTCCCAAGCACTCAATGGGTCACTAGTCCCGTAACACCCTGATCGCCAACTGCAGCAGCGACAGCCGGCGTCGCCGGTTTCTCGGCCAGAGGTTCGGGCATGCGCTCCAAGGCAAACTCAAGCACTTTGTCCACCCATCGTACAGGCTGTATCTCGATCCTGTTCTTGATGGTCTCTGGAATTTCCGCAAGATCCTTGACGTTTTCCTCCGGGATCAATGCCAGGCGAATGCCACCGCGTACCGCCGCCAGCAACTTCTCCTTGAGACCACCAATTGGCAGTACTTCACCCCGCAATGTGATTTCTCCGGTCATCGCCACATCCGACCGCACGGGTATGCCGGTAAGTACGGATACCAGCGCAGTGCAGATGGCAATACCGGCACTAGGACCATCCTTGGGAGTCGCTCCTTCGGGCAGGTGAATGTGAATATCGTTTTTCTGATAGAAATCGTCTTCGATGCCCAGTGCGTGGCTGCGCTTGCGCACCACTGACAAAGCAGCCTGGATCGACTCTTGCATGACTTCGCCCAATTTGCCTGTAGTCATGGTCTTGCCTTTACCAGGCAAAGCAACCGTTTCAATGGTCAGCAACTCGCCACCAACCTCGGTCCACGCCAGACCGGTAACCTGTCCGACCTGGTTTTCCTTTTCTGCCATACCAAAACTGTATCGACGCACACCGAGGAACTTGTCGAGATTCTTGGCATTCACGACTATCTTGTTCTTTCGCTTCTTCATTACCAGCGACTTGACCACCTTGCGACATATCTTTGATATTTCACGCTCTAGCGCCCGCACACCCGCTTCACGCGAGTAGTAGCGAACGATATCCCGTAGCGCATCTTCGGTAATCGAAACCTCATCCCGCTTGATGCCATTGTTCTTCATCTGCTTCGGCACAAGATAGCGCAGGGCAATATTGACTTTTTCGTCCTCGGTGTAGCCGGAGAGTCGAATCACTTCAAGACGATCGAGCAAGGCCGCCGGAATATTCAGGGTATTTGCCGTTGCCACGAACATCACATCGGACAAATCGAAATCGACCTCGATGTAGTGATCCTGAAACGTATGATTTTGTTCAGGGTCGAGCACTTCGAGCAGTGCTGAGGACGGATCTCCACGAAAATCCTGGCCCATCTTGTCGACTTCATCAAGAAGGAACAATGGATTCTTGACCCCGACCTTGGTCATGTTCTGCAGGATCTTGCCCGGCATCGACCCGATATAGGTACGCCGATGTCCCCGAATTTCAGCTTCATCGCGCACACCGCCCAAAGCCATACGAATGAATTTTCGATTGGTAGACTTGGCTATTGACTGACCCAGCGAAGTCTTGCCAACGCCGGGAGGTCCCACCAGGCAAAGAATGGGAGCTTTAACCTTATCCACGCGCTGCTGCACAGCAAGATACTCGACGATGCGCTCTTTAACCTTGTCGAGACCATAGTGATCGCGGTCGAGTATTTTTTCGGCAGCAGACAAGTCCTTGCTGATACGTGATTTCTTTTTCCAGGGAAGTCCAAGCAGGGTTTCGATGTAATTGCGCACCACGGTCGCCTCAGCCGACATGGGTGACATCAGCTTGAGCTTCTTTACCTCCGCATTGATCTTGACCAGGGCTTCCTTGCTCATGCCGGCAGCCTTGATCTTTTTTTCCATCTCGTCAATGTCAGCGCCCTCTTCGCCCTCGCCGAGTTCCTTCTGGATGGCCTTGACTTGCTCGTTGAGGTAATACTCGCGCTGGCTTTTTTCCATCTGGCGCTTGACGCGTCCGCGAATGCGCTTCTCAACCTGAAGAATATCGAGTTCGGCTTCGAGCTGCCCAAGCAGCTTTTCCAATCGGTCCGACACACCGAACACTTCGAGCACTTCTTGCTTCTGCTCGAGTTTCAGGGGCAGATGGGCCGCGATGGTGTCCGCCAAACGTCCGGCCTCTTCGATGCCCGCCAACGAGGTCAGCACTTCGGGCGGAATTTTCTTATTGAGTTTCACATACTGATCGAACTGCGCCAGAACTGTCCGACGCATGGCTTCCATCTCGTTGTCCGTCCGCTCTTCCACGGGAATCAGGCTCACATCGGCGACGAACATGGCGCGCTGATCCTCAATGCGCAACACACGGGCACGTTGAACACCTTCGACCAGCACTTTGACCGTACCGTCTGGTAGCTTGAGCATCTGTAGGATATTGGCCAGACAGCCAATTTCATACATATCCTCGGGCACCGGCTCATCCTTTGCGGCCGACTTTTGTGCCACCAGGAGAATATTCTTGCCGGATTCCATGGCTATTTCCAAGGCCTTTATGGACTTGGGACGGCCAACGAACAGCGGGATGACCATGTGCGGGAAAACCACCACATCGCGCAAGGGCAAAAGTGGCAGGGATTGAGTCTCTACGGGGGAATCGGGTAGGCCAGACATCATCGTGTCCTTCAGTTATGAGTCACGCCCTGCACATTGGGGCAGGTGACAAGTATTCAAGGCGGCGCTTGCCGCCGGATCACTTCGAGCCGGATATCTTTGCCTGGTCGGCGTAAATCATCAGCGGCTGAGCGCCGGATTCGATAGTGTTTTCGTCAATCACCACTTTACTTACACTTTCCATGGTGGGAATCTCATACATGGTATCGAGCAGCACGTTTTCCAGAATCGAACGCAGACCTCTGGCACCGGTTTTACGTTTCAAAGCTTTCCTGGCAATCGCCTGGAGTGCAGATGGACGCACCTCCAGTTCCACACCTTCCATGGAAAACAGCTTGTGATACTGTTTGATCAAGGCGTTTTTCGGCTCAACCAGAATTTCGACCAATGCCGCCTCATCAAGTTCCTGCAAGGTCGCAACAACCGGCAAACGACCAATCAGCTCGGGAATCAAACCGAACTTGATCAAGTCTTCCGGTTCGACCTGCTTCAGCATTTCTCCTGCATCGCTACCGTCTCGGCTTCTCACTTCTGCACCAAAACCGATGCCACCTTTTTCGGAGCGACTGCGAATCACTTTGTCCAGGCCGTCAAATGCACCGCCGCAAATGAACAGGATATTGGTCGTGTCGATCTGTATGAAGTCCTGATTCGGGTGCTTGCGTCCCCCTTGTGGAGGAATACTGGCCACCGTACCTTCGATCAATTTGAGCAAAGCCTGCTGCACGCCCTCGCCAGAAACATCTCGCGTGATCGAAGGATTGTCCGACTTGCGGGATATCTTGTCGATTTCGTCAATATAGATGATGCCCTGCTGCGCCTTGTCCGCTTCGTGATCACATTTTTGCAGCAGTTTCTGGATGATGTTTTCGACATCCTCGCCGACATAACCGGCTTCTGTCAAAGTCGTCGCATCGGCCATCACAAAGGGGACGTTCAGCATGCGCGCCAGAGTCTGTGCCAGCAGGGTTTTCCCCGACCCGGTGGGGCCGATCAACAGGATGTTGCTTTTCGCCAGCTCGACACCATCGCTGCCTTTTTCCTGGTGGCGAATTCGCTTGTAATGGTTGTATACCGCAACGGAAAGTATCTTCTTGGCCGAATCCTGTCCGATCACATACTGATCGAGCAAATCGCGAATTTCCTTGGGTGCCGGCAACTCGCGCTTGGTGGTTCCCTCCGGCTCCGCCGCAATCTCATCACGAATGATGTCGTTGCATAACTCGATACATTCGTCACAGATAAATACGGAAGGACCCGCAATCAGCTTCTTGACTTCATGCTGGCTTTTGCCGCAGAAGGAGCAGTACAACAGTTTTTCGCTACTGCCCGATTTTTTATCCGCCATACCGGCCTCCGTTCTCGGAAAGAATCAAGCCGTTGCCGCTTCCGTGCGGCTGGTCAACACTTTATCAACCAAACCATACTCCACTGACGCTTCCGCTGACAAGAAATTGTCACGGTCCGTATCACGCTCAATGCGCTCAATCGACTGCCCGGTATGGTGTGCCAGCATGGAGTTCAGTTTCTGCTTGAGAAACAGGATTTCCTTGGCGTGAATTTCGATGTCGGAAGCCTGACCCTGGAAGCCGCCCATCGGCTGATGAATCATAACGCGCGAATTCGGCAGGCAGAAACGTTTGCCCTTTTCTCCGGCGGCAAGAAGGAAGGACCCCATGCTGCACGCCTGACCAATGCACAGGGTCGATACGTTCGGCTTGATGAACTGCATGGTGTCGTAGATCGCCATCCCCGCCGTAACCGAACCGCCCGGCGAATTGATGTAGAAGAAAATGTCCTTGTCCGGATTCTCGGATTCGAGAAACAGCAATTGCGCGACGATCAGATTGGCTGTCCCGTCATTGACCGGTCCAACCAGGAAAATCACCCGCTCACGCAGCAAGCGTGAATAGATGTCATACGCTCGTTCGCCACGTCCACTGGTCTCGATGACCATGGGCACCAGTCCGAGCCCTTGGGCATCGGCAGCGGGAGAATCATGGGTAAAACCGCCTTGCTTGGAACCGTACATCGACATCTCCGGAAAAATCATGCTGCATTCCCCATCAGCTCATCAAAGTCGATCGGAGTTTCGCTGACCTTGGCATTGGCAAGCACCCAATCCACCACGTTGCTCTCCAGTGCCAAGGCTTCCGCCTCAGCCAGGCGCTCTGGTTGTGAATAGTACCAGCGGACCACTTCCTTGGGATCTTCAAAGGTTTCCGAAAACTCGTCAACAATCGCACGCACCTGCTCCGGCTTGACATGCAGATCCTTGGCCTTGACCAATTCAGCCAGCAGAAGAC
>JAIPCS010000028.1 GCA_021738105.1 Sulfuritalea sp. | reverse complement strand
AAGTGCCGTGCCCTCGCCGAGCGTTTCGCTGAAGGTGACGGTGACGGCAGCGCTCGAACGGTCGAAGCGGATGGTGTCAGTCCCCATCCCCCCCACAATCGTATCGTTGCCACCGAGGCCTTCAAAGGCATCGTTCGACGCGCCGCCGGTCAAGTTATCGGCATACCCTGAGCCACGTACCTGCTCGATATTCAACAAGACGTCGTTACCAGCCGCACCGGTCGCGGTACCGCTGTAGCCGTTGCCGTTATTGCCGTCGGTGTCCAGGACTACGGTCACGGAACCGCTGGCATTTTGATAGGACGCGCGGTCGGTACCTTCACCGCCATCAATCGTGTCATTGCCCAGGCCGCCTTCAAATTGCTCGAAGTGGCCGGCGGCAATGGTGGATGCATTGTGGCTGCCGCCTGTCAGTTGGTCATCATAGGCGCTGCCGACAACGAAGCCGATATTGATCAGGGAGTCCTGACCAATATTTCCGCCGGAGGCCGAACCGGTACCGTCGGGACCGTTGCCACCCGTGGCCAGATTGACAGTGACTCCGCCGGATGAAGAGGCATAGGACGCGATGGTCACGTTGCCCGGAAGACTGGTGCCGCCGTTGATGGTGTCGTCGCCACCCAGACCTTCGAAAGTCCGGCTTTGAAAGCTCGACAAATAGGTGTTGAGGTTGGCCGAATCGCCTGTCAGGGTGTCGCCGAACGAGGTGCCGCGAATCGACTCGATGTTGGTCAGGGTATCGGTGCCGCCAAAGCTGTCCGTTGCCGTGCCGGCAGTCAGGTTGACAGTGACGGCGCCTGCCGCGTTTATCTCATAGGTGGCCATGTCGTAGCCGTTGCCACCGTCGAGGGTGTCGTTACCCGCGCCGCCATAGAGCACATCATTGCCGCCACCGCCGCTGAGGCTCTGCGCGCCATCGACGCTGATCAGCAAATCGTTGAACGAACTGCCTGTCAGGGCGCCGGTATAGGTATCGTCCGTGGTGCCCGTCGTATCGTCGCCGATCAGCAACATGGAGCCGTTGGCAAAGACGATATTGCTGCTGGTGATCTTCAACAGATTGGTATCGTCACTACCTGGCGTGAACAATAGTGAAATCGATTTGACCGGGGCGCCCGTGGCAGGATTCAACTGGGTCAAGGTGGCGCCTTTGCCTGCATTGCCACCCGTCACATTGCTGAGAATGAAATTTGCCGCCGACAGACTGGAATCAGTGATCGCCAAGGTGTTGACGGTGGGATCGAAAGCGGTTTCCGAGCCATTGCCAAGTGCCGCGTAGTCGACGACGTGGCCACCCGCAACATTGGCGCTGGTCAGCAGCACATCCTCACCGTTGAAAGACAATTGCTCAACGCCGCCGGAAATCGTGTCGGTAAAGCCGTTGCCGGCGACCGTGTAGGTCTGGCCACCGGTCGAGGTGATCGTGTAGTCGCCCCGAACGCTGGCGTCGTCGTAGTACAGCGCGCGGTCGAAACCGGCGCCGCCATTGATCGAATCATTGCCCGAACTGCCCCAGAGGTTGTCGCTGCCCTTGCCGCCGCTGAGGGTGTCGTTGCCGTCCCAGCCGGAAAGGTTGTTGTTGCCGTTGTTGCCGGTGATGTTGTCGGCGACATTGGAGCCGTCTACATTTTCGATGCCGGTCATGGCGAAGCTGGACGAATTGGTGCCCGCTACCGAACCGGTACCCTCAAAGAGGTTGACCGTGTAGCCTGTCAAACCTGCAACCGAGTCGAGGCCGAGGGTATCGGTTCCGTTGCCACCATTGAATTCGTCGGCGCCGGAACCACCAAATGTTCCGCCTGCTCCGCCGAGCGTCACCAGATAGTCGTTGCCGTCGCCGCCGTTGACGGTATCGCTGCCACCAAAACTGATCAACAGATCGCCCGTGGCGCTGCCGGTCAGGGTGTGGTCTGATTCATCGTCAAGATTGACGCTGTCGTCGCCGACCACCAGCTTCGATCCGCTGGCGAATACCAGCATGGTGGTATTGGTCTTGTAGAAATTCGTTGTGTCGGCACTCTCTGTGTACCACAAGGTGATTGTATTGGTGGTCGCGCCGGTGTTCGGGTCTTTTTGTTCCAGCGTGATGCCACGTCCGTCAGCCGACTGCGATGGCCGGAAATCGGTGGCAAGAAGCGCAGCGTCATCGATCGTCAGGACATCGGTGGACGGATCGAAAGAGGTAAAGGAATTGTTGGCAAGTAGAGAGTAGGTAAAGCTGGCCATGATCGAAGCTCCCGAAGGAAAATTCAAAAAATACGCAAAGCGGAGTGCTGAAAACTCCGCTTTCTGATTTCAAAATAATAACCTGATGCACTGGTTTTCAGTCGCACAATTCTGCTCAAAAATACCCTGCCACGCCGCCAATAAAATTGGCTCAAACAAGGTATTTGTCATGCCTGAAACGCTCATCTCACAATCGAAATAGTAGATTAACATTTGCTGAAATTCCAGACTGTCATTGAAACAATTTTCCTGATCAGCAATGAACGTCAGCTTGTCATTCCGGCGGCTCTGCATGCCTTGGTTTCCGCTGCGCGTGGTGGCAAAGCCGGACTCCAGAACGGGCGACCGAAAGCCTGCTGGATTCCGGGTCATGCCCGGAATGACGAACCGGAGGGGGCGAAAATGTGACGTTCCTTTGAGTGTGGCTGATGTTCATTGCTAGTCAGGTAGCATTTTTGGCAATTCCAGTCTGTCATTGAAACAATTTTCCTGATCAGCAATGAACGTCAGCTTGTCATTCCGGCGGCTCTGCATGGCTTGGTTTCCGCTGCGCGTGGTGGCAAAGCCGGAATCCAGAACAGGCGATCGAAAACCTGCTGGATTCCGGCTTTCGCCGGAATGACGAACCGAAGGGAACGAAAATGTGACGTTCCTTTGAGTGTGGCTGACGTTCATTGCTAATCAGGTTTTATTTTAACTTTCAAACGAATAGCTCCGTCCCTGCACCGAAGAGTCTATTCCTAAGGGCAGAGGATTTTGGCAACATCGCCATAAATATTTTGTATCAATCGCGAAGCGGCAAGCCATCTTTTCTCAAGCGCGGAAGGCTTCCCTGGAATGGCCGCCCTGGCTGCCTTTTTGGCCGGTATTGCCGTCCTGCCAGCGCCGACTTTTAGACCGGACCGGGCGCCACGGATTCTTACAACAGGATTCGGGATTAAATGGATGGCAAGCTATAATATGGTCACGAACGATGACCATAGGACTTCCATGATGGAAACCACGATTGGTGCAGGTGATTTCAAGGCGAAGTGTCTGCAACTTCTTGACGATGTTGCCGCGCATCGTGAATCGCTGGTAATTACCAAGCGCGGAAAACCGGTCGCACGGCTGGTGCCGATGCCGCCGGACACCCAATTGTTCGGTGCCCTGGCTGGAAGCGTTGTGGATGAGACGGATCTCATCGCCCCGATCGACACGGAATGGGATGCGTCCAGGTGAGCCTGGTATTGCTGGATACCCACGCCTGGGTATGGCTGCTGAATGGCAGCGCTCGACTCGGGCCGAAGGCGCGGAAGGCTATCCAGGGCTCGCTGGCAGAGGAGTCTGTGCTGGTTTCAGTGATTTCCGCGTGGGAGGTAGCCATGCTGGTAGCCAAGGGCCGACTTGTGCTTGACCGCGATGTCGGCGAATGGGTGCGGGCGGCATCGGCCTTACCGGGAAGCCGTATGGAATCCCTCTCCCCGGAAATAGCCGTTGCCAGTACACGACTGCCCGGTGCCCTGCATTCCGATCCGGCTAATCGCATGATCGCGGCCACGGCGCGCCACTTTGGCTCGACGCTGATTACCGCCGACGGGCTCTTGCTCAGCTATGGCAAGCACGGACACCTGAAAACACTCGAGGCCGGCAAGTAGCGGCTTTCACTGTTCGACTAACGCTGTTGCTTTGAACCGAGTCCCGATGAAACTGCCACGATCGCGCCTGCCTGCCAATCTCCGATGACGCCCCTGCCCAAATTCCTGCTGCTCGCCCCCATCAAGCGCTGGCTGGGTTTCGCCTGGTTTCTGAGCTTCTTCATCAACTTCTTCCTGCTGACAACACCCATCTACATGATGCAGGTGTTCGACCGGGTGCTGGGCAGCGGCAACATGGCGACGCTGGGCATGCTGACCCTGATCACGGTCACCATGGTGGCGGCGCAGAGCTTTTTTGATCTGATCCGCTCGCGATTGCTGGCCCGCGCCGGTTATGTGCTGGAACAGGACATGGGGCCCAGGGTGCTCAACCGCGTGCATGACTTCCAGTTGCAGGCGCAGTCGGGGCGTGGCGCCGAACTGATGCGGGACGTGTCGGTACTGCGCAATTACATCTCCAGCCCGCATCTGCTCTCGATTTTTGATTCGCCCTGGGCGCCGGCGTTCACGGCGCTGATCTTTGCCATTTCCTGGGTGCTGGGCGTCGTGACGCTGATTGGCATTGCCGTACTGATGGTGCTGGCGCTGATCGACGAACGGGTGAGCTTTCCGCTGTTTACCCGCGCCAACATCGCGGCGGCCCAGGCTCAGCAGATGGCATTGACCTCGGTGCGCAATGCGGAAATCGTGCACGCGCTGGGAATGAAGCCGACCATGCTGGCGATCTGGGAGGGCCTGGCCGGCAAGGCGCTGGGGCAATTGAAATATGCCCAGGATCGATCGCATACGATTGTCTCGGCGACCAAGGCCACCCGCACCCTGATCCAGGTGGCGATGCTGGGCGTCGGTGCCTGGCTGGTGATTAGTGAAAACATGTCGCCGGGCATCATGATCGCCGCCACGATCATCGTGGCGCGGGCGATCGGCCCGGTGGAAACCATGATTTCGGGCTGGAAGACATTCATCGAGGCGCGCAACGCCTATGAGCGCCTGGAAACGCTGCTGATCAAGAACGCGACGGCGGGCGACAAGGCCTCCGACGTGGCCCTGCCGGAAATTGTCGGCGCGATCGAGGCCGAACACGTCAGCTTCGGTTTCGGCCCCAACGCGATGCTGTTTTCCGGCGTGTCGATCCGGCTGGAACCGGGGCAGGCGCTGGGACTGGTAGGCGCCAGCGGTTCGGGGAAATCGACCCTGGCCCGGATTCTGCTGGGCCTGCTGCCGCCAATACAGGGCAAGGTCCGGCTCGACAACTACGATGTGAATCATTACGAACGCAGCGCGCTGGGCAAGCAGCTGGGTTATCTGCCGCAGGATGTGGAGTTGTTCGCCGGCACGCTGGCACAGAACATCGCACGCATGCAGGACCCGGCCGAGCATTCGGAGGAGATCACGCGGGTGACCGAACTGGTGGGGCTGGCGCCGCTGGTGGCACGTTTTCCGGAGGGCTTTCAGGCGCGGCTGACCGAGGGCGGCCTGAATCTGTCGGGTGGCCAGCGGCAACTGGTGGGACTGGCGCGCGCCTTGTTCGGCTCACCAAAGCTGGTGGTGCTGGACGAGCCCGATGCCAATCTGGACCAGAGCGGCAAGGAGCAATTGCTCAAACTGCTGAACGAAATCCGCGAGCAGCGGGAAACAACCCTGATCGTGATTTCGCATACGCCGGCGATCGTGGATCGCATGGACCGGCTGCTGCTGCTGCAGGATGGCGCCGGCAAGCTGCTGGCGCGGCAGGCCCAGCCTGTGTCGAACCCGGCGGCGGGCGCGATACGCCTGGCTGATCCGAAATCTTC
Source organism: Sulfuritalea sp. (assembly GCA_021738105.1). Next base: position 15,785 of record JAIPCS010000028.1, on the reverse strand, counting down.
ACCCAATGCCGCTACCGGCTGATCCCGCATGAGCACTCTTCCAGACCAGCCCGATCACGTTCAGACCTTGTCGCGCAGCGACACCGAGCGTGAACTGAAACGTTCGGTGCGAATCGCTGTCGTTGGGCTGACGATAACTTTCGGCATTGGCGGTCTGTGGTCGGTACTGGCTTCCTTGAGCGGCGCCGTCATTGCGCAGGGCGTGACCAAGGTCGAGGCCAATACCCAACTGGTACAGCACCTGGAAGGCGGCATCGTGCGCCGGATTCTGGTCAAGGACGGCCAACATGTCGTCGCCGGGCAGGCGCTGGTCGAGCTTGAGGATACCGAAGCGAGTGCGTCGCTGTCGATCGTCAGCGATCAACTCGATGCTGAACTGGCCAAGCTGGCCCGGCTACAGGCGGAAATAGACGGCTCTCCCCGAATCAACTTTCCCGAGTCGCTGCTTGCACGCAAAAGCAATCCCAGCGTGCAGCGCATCCTGCAGCGCGAGGAAAGCCACTTTCGTGCGCGAAATGCTCTGATACATCAGCAAGTGGCGAAAATGAACGAGCAGCGACAGCAGACCGAAACCGAGATAGAAAATCTCGGCAAGCAACTGGTCGCGGCCGAAGCTTCACTGGGCTATTTGCGTGAGCAGGAGAAGTCTTACGACGGGCTGGTCGAGAAAAAATTCATCGCGCCGGCGCGCATGCTGGATGTGCGCCGCTCGGTGTCGGAGAAAGAGGAAAAGAAATTTGAGTACGAGGCGCTGCGCTCGCAAGCCAAGCAGAAACTGGCCGACATCCAGTTGCGCCTGAGTCAGATCACGACCAACCGCTACGCCGAAAATTCACGTGACATGGTGGAGACGCAAACGCGCATCCTGAATCTGCAGGAGCGCCAGCTACCTTTCCGCGAGAGCCTCAAGAAACGTATCCTCGCCGCGCCCGCTGCCGGCATTATCAATGCCGTGCGAGTGCATACCGAGGGCGGCGTGGTCGCCCCGCGTGAAACCATTCTTGAAATCACGCCCGAGAAATCGGAAATGATCGCCGAGGCCCGCATCAGCCCGGCAGATGTCGACGAGGTACACGCCGGACAGGACGTCAGGGTTGAGTTCAGCGGCCTGAACCGGCGCGTAACGCCGATGATTCACGGCAAGGTATCGATGGTGTCTTCGGATCTGAATTCCGACCCGGCCGATCCAAAGATCAAGTTCTTCACGATACGCATCGAGTTCACGCCGGAGGTGCCGCTGAACTTCGAGATCAAGCCGGGCATGCCGGTTGCGACTTATATCCGGACCCGTGAGCGGACGCCGCTGGAAATGTGGCTGGACCCGCTCATCGGCGGCGTCCGGAAATCAATGCGGGAGAGTTGATCCGCGGTGATCAGGCGGGGCCGGCACCGCCCGGCCCGAGAACGGCTTGCAGGAGCGCCACTTGCCGAGGCAGGCAACGGGTCTGAAGGTCATAGCCATCAACCACCGTTTTTCGTGCCGCGGCGCGGACAGGTGCCAACTGATCACGCTGCTCGATGGCTTCGGCCAGCTTTTCGGCAAGGGCCTGATGATCGAAGAAGTCGACCAGCCATCCGTTCTCGCCATGCCGGATGACTTCTTCCACCGGTGCAGTTCTGGAACCGATCACCATGCACCCGGCGGACATGGCTTCCAGCAGTGACCAGGACAGCACAAACGGATAGGTCAGATAGACATGAACCGTGGATATCTGAAGCAGGCGCAGGTAGTCGGCATAGGCGACGCGACCGAGAAAATGAACACGGCTGCTGTCCAGCTGGCCGCCCACTTCGTCGAGCACCACTCTGCGCCAGGTTCTCCCATCGGCGGGCTTGCTGCCGTAGCTGACCTGATCACCGCCGACGATCAGCACCCTCGCCTTTGGCCGTCGCTTGAGCAGGGCCGGTAATGAGCGCAAGAAGATGTGGAAGCCACGATAGGGCTCCAGATTGCGCGCGACATAGGTGACGATTTCGTCGTCGGCACCCAGCGAAATGCCGGCCGCACGCAAGGAAATGCCGGCCGATGAATCGGGCGCCGCGCGACGGGTATCGATACCGTCGTGCACGACCCGCATGCGTGGCTGGATCAGCTCGGGGAAACGGCTTTTCTGCCAGTTCGTCGGCGTCAGCAGAAGATCGGCATGCTGCATGCTCATCCACTGCGTGGTGTTTTTCATCCGGATGCGAAACGCATCGTCCGGCGTCGAAGGAAACTCGGGATCGAATCCGACATCGGCTCCGGCGGCATGGTAGTAATACTCGCCGTAGAGCACCAGCCGGGCCTCGGGAAATACATCGCGCATGAACAAGGCCTCGCCCCATCCGGGATGCGCGACGATGAGATCGGGTGTGAATCCCCTGGCCTTGATTTGCGAAGCGAGGGATGCGGTCTCCAGACCCCGGCGAACGGCGGCTTCGTAAGGCAGCAGGTAGCGATGGGTTGCCCCGCTCGAGGCGTGCGGCTCCGGGTAGGAATGGAGCTCGATCCCGGGATGCAATTGCCGGCTGGCAATGGCTCGTTTGATGTTGTGGCTCTCGCCGATGGCGATAACCCGATGCCCGGGATCGGCCGCGAAATGTGCTGCAATGTGGCCAAATTGCGCGGGGAAGTTCTGGTGAACAAGAAGCAGCTTCATCGCTCAAGTTTAAGCTGCCGAAACGTGCCTGAGATTCCGGGAGAGAGCAAAAAGTCGGCGATGGTGAGACGGCGCAAAGGGCCATGGGTAGGTACTTCGGGCGCTAATCGGCGCGGCGCGCTGTTCATAGGCGACCGTCTGACTCCGTTTTGCCCAGCAGGGACTTGACGTCGTAGAGCACGTGCTCCGGCTTGCCCAAGGCATGAATACCGGCCGCGCCCATTTGCAGGAATTCGGGATGTGCCACGGTGAGAATGATTGCGTCGTAAGTGTTGGCTTGCGGCAGATCCTTGAGCGGCGTGACCCGGTATTCGTGTTCGGCTTCGGCAACGTCGATCCACGGATCGTAGATGTCCACCCGGGCGTGATAGCTGATGAGCCCTCGTACGACGTCGATGACCTTGGTGTTGCGCAAATCGGGACAGCCTTCCTTGAAGGTGAGGCCGAGCACCAGGATTCTGGAATCGACGACCTGCATTTTGCGCCGGGTCATGAGCTTGACGACTTCATCGGCGACATGGTTGGCCATGCTGTCGTTGATGCGTCGACCGGCGAGGATGACTTCCGGGTGATAACCGATCTCTTGCGCCTTGTGGGTCAGGTAGTAGGGATCGACGCCGATGCAATGGCCGCCGACGAGGCCGGGACGAAAGGGCAGGAAATTCCATTTGCTGCCGGCGGCTTCGAGGACTTCTAGCGTATCGATGCCCAGCCGCTGGAAGATCAGGGACAACTCGTTCATCAGCGCGATATTGAGGTCGCGCTGGGTGTTCTCGATCACCTTGGCGGCCTCGGCCACTTTGATCGAACTGGCCTTATGCGTGCCGGCGGTGATGATGCTGCGGTAGAGGGTGTCGACAAAGTCGGCGATTTCCGGCGTTGAGCCGGAAGTAACTTTGATGATGCTGGGCAGGCGGTGATGCTTGTCACCGGGATTGATGCGCTCTGGGCTGTAGCCGGCGAAGAAGTCGCGATTGAAGCTGAGGCCGGAATGCTTTTCGAGCAGGGGAACGCAGACTTCTTCGGTGGCGCCCGGATAGACCGTGGATTCATAGATGACGACGGCGCCCTTGGGCATGATCTTGCCGACGGTTTCCGAGGCCTTGATCAGGGGCGTGAGATCGGGGCGCTGGGCGCTGTCGACCGGGGTGGGCACGGTGACGATGAAGACCTGGCAGGCGCGCAGTTGTTCTGGATCAGCAGTGAAGCTGAGCTGCTTGGCTTCAGCCAGTTCGGTGGGCTCGGTTTCGCGCGTGCTGTCGCGGCCGGCCTTGAGTTCTTCGATGCGGCTCTGCTTGATGTCGAAGCCGACGACCGGAAATTTCTTGCCGAATTCGACTGCCAGGGGCAGGCCGACGTAGCCTAGGCCGATGATGGCGATACGAGTGTTTGCGGGCAGGGACATGGAAAGCTCGTGTACGTGTAGGGCGTGTTCAACAGGGTGTTTCGAAGCCCCGACATATTACAAGGGTATGGCGCGCCGATGGTGCCACGGTAGAAGAAACTCGGCGCTGGAGACTGTGATCCCGTCGTGGAAATAGCCGCTTGCAGATACTCCGGCCGAGAGGCGATAATCAAACCAGCGGGAAGGTAAGCACCCTGCAATTTGATGAGCGCTCTGGCAGGGGAAATCAAAAAGCGCCCATCAGGACGTTTGTGTGCAGGCTGAATGGCGGAGAGGGTGGGATTCGAACCCACGGTAGGCTTGCACCTACGCCTGATTTCGAGTCAGGTACATTCGACCACTCTGCCACCTCTCCGTGGGCGCGGATTATACCTGCGATGCGTCCATCGATCACAGTCTTCGCGGAGGGATTGCGTTGTCGAAGCTGCTACGCCTGATCTTCTGTGTTGCTCTGGTCTGCTTGACTGGTTGCAGCCGGCTGGAGCCGCCCGAGACCAGTGGCACGCTGGTGGTGGCCATTCGGAAAGCACCGGCGTTCTTCGAAGACGGGGGTTCGACGTCAAAAGGTTTCGACCATGATCTGGCGGCGGCATTTGCCAACAGTCTGGGTCTCAAGACCCGGTTCGTCATGGCCGCCGATCCGTATGACTTGATCGACCTGGCGGTTGCCGGACGGGTGCACATGGCCGCCTCGATGCCGCTGGGAAACGCTCAACTGGAGTGGTCGATTCCGATACGCGGCGTTACGCAGTGGATAGTCGGGCACAGCGACACGATTGGACTCAAACAGCTTTCCGACCTGGCCAGGCGCGAGGTCGAAGTCCTGGCCGGCTCGCCTCTGGCGGACACCCTGCGCGGCCTGGATGACAATGCTCGCCCGCGCGTAATCGAGGTTCCCGGTGTCAGCGAAATGGATCTGCTGGAGCGCGTTGCCGAACGCAAGACTGCACTGGTCGCGGTGCATCAGATACATCTGGATGTCGGTGCCAACTTTTATCCGGATTTGAGCCCGATGCTGCAGCTTCCGGGCACACTGGAGTTTGGCTGGGCGTTCGGTGGCGAGAGCGCAATCGAACTGAGCACCAAGGCCAATGCCTTCATTACTCGCGCCCGCGCTGATGGCACGCTGGCGCGACTCCATGACCGCTATTTTGGTCATATCAAGCGCATCAATTCAAACGGCATTACCCAGTTTCTCAAGGATGTGCGGACCAAACTTCCCGCGTGGCGCCGCACGTTTCAATCGGCTCAGGATCTGACAGGTATCGACTGGCGTTTGCTCGCCGCTCTGTCCTACCAGGAATCCCACTGGGATCCGCTGGCAACGTCCTTCACCGGCGTGCGCGGCATCATGATGCTGACCGAGGATACGGCCGACCTGCTCCATGTCAAGAATCGTCTGGATCCCGAAGAGAGCATTCGCGCCGGTGCCCGCTATCTGGCGGACCTGGTGGACCAGATACCGAACAGCGCAAAATATCCGGACCGTCTATGGCTCGCGCTGTCGGCGTACAACCTCGGCATGGGGCATTTTCGGGGTGCGCGATACATTGCCACCACCATGAAGCGCAACCCGGACGACTGGTATGACATGAAAAAGGTGTTGCCCAGACTGTCCAGGCCCGAGGTGTATTCGCGGCTGAAAAGTGGCGCGGCGCGTGGCGGTGAGGCCGTCATCATGGTGGAAAATATTCGCAACTACTACGACATTCTGAGCCGCTTCGAGGCGGCTCATCAAACGCCCTATTCCAACAAAACGAAACTCAGCCGACGCTGATTTTTTCGATCCCGCCCATGTAGGGACTCAATACGGCGGGCACCGTAATGCTGCCGTCCTCGTTCTGGTAATTCTCCAGCACCGCGACAAGAGTGCGCCCTACGGCCAGGCCCGAGCCGTTGAGCGTGTGCAGCAATTCGGGTTTGTTCTTTTCATTGCGGAAGCGCGCCTGCATGCGCCGCGCCTGGAAGGACTCGAAATTGGAGCAGGACGAAATCTCGCGATAGGTGTTCTGCGCCGGCAGCCACACTTCCAGGTCGTAGGTCTTGGCGGCCGAAAAGCCCATATCGCCAGTGCACAGGGCCACCTTGCGGTAGGGCAGTTCGAGTTTCTGCAACACCGTCTCGGCGTGACCGGTGAGTTGTTCCAGCGCCTCCCAGGATTTGGACGGATGCACCATCTGCACCAGTTCCACCTTGTCGAACTGGTGCTGGCGAATCATGCCGCGCGTGTCCTTGCCATAGCTGCCCGCCTCGGAACGAAAACAGGGCGTGTGAGCAACGAATTTCAGCGGCAAGGTTTCCAGCGCGAGGATGTCGCCGCGCACCATGTTGGTCACCGGCACCTCGGCCGTCGGAATCAGGTAGAGCTTGCTGCCGTCGCTGCGCGGCACCATGAACAGGTCTTCTTCGAACTTGGGCAGTTGGCCGGTGCCGAACATGCTTTCCGGATTGACCAGATAGGGCGTGTAGACCTCGGTGTAACCATGCTCGTCGGTATGCAGATCAAGCATGAACTGCGTCAGCGCACGATGCAGACGTGCAATCGGGCCCTTCATCACGGTGAAACGACTGCCGGAAATTTTTACCCCTGTCTCGAAATCCAGACCGCCCAGCGCCGTGCCGAGATCGACGTGATCGCGCGGTGCGGTGATCGCTCGCGGCGTACCCCAGCGCAGCACTTCGACGTTGCCGGCTTCATCCGTGCCCGGCGGCACACTCTCGTGTGGCAAGTTGGGAATCACTGCCAGAAAAGCGTCGAAGCGCGGCATCAATTCCGCCAGTGCCGTCTCGCCCGCTTTGAGCGCATCGCCCAGTCCGGCAACCTCGGTCATCACTGCAGACGCGTCTTCGCCCTTGCCTTTGAGCATGCCGATTTGCTTCGACAAAGTATTTCGTTTTGCCTGCAAATCCTGGGTATGTGTCTGCAGGCGCTTGCGCTCTGCCTCGAGCGCTTCGAAGGCGGCAGTATCCAGCGCCACACCACGCAAGGCGAGGCGCTCGGCGACGAAAGGAAGGTTGCTGCGGAGAAGTTGGATGTCTAGCATTTTGATTAAACCTTTGAAAACCTGTTAGTCACAGAGGACACAGAGAATGAAAACCTATTTGCCACAGAGGACACAGAGATCACAGAGAGAGGCGTTTGATGCCATCGATAAGACGTACTTCGCCGAAGTTCAGGAGAAGGCCGTGTTTGAGTCCAGTTGCCTTGAGATAAGACAGAACCTGCGCGGTCGATACGTCAGGCATACCGCGCTGCGACTTGAGTTCGACGACCACCTCATCCGCAACCAACAAATCGATGCGCTGGTTACCAACGTTGGCGTCCTTGTAGGAAACCGATACATCGACTTGCCGTTTGAAAGGGATATCCCGCAAGAACAATTCGTGGCACAGCGCACCCTCGTAAACGGACTCAGGTAGCCCGCTGCCTAGAATGCGGTGTACTTCGATAGCGGCTCCAATTATCTTTTCGGTAACTTCATCTGTCATGCTTTCCTCTGTGCCCTCTGTTACTTTCCCGCGAAGCGGAAGCCAAAGTACGCAAAGCGCCTCTGTGGCTAAGAGGTTTTAGCCTTGGCGTCCAGCTCACGCAAATGCGCCAGTTTCTCGGCGATTTTCTGTTCCAGTCCGCGCGCCACCGGCTGATACCAATGCACGGCGGGCATGCCATCGGGCAGATAGGTTTCCCCAGCGGCATAGCCTTCGGCTTCATTGTGGGCGTAGCGGTATTCGGCGCCGTAGCCCAATTCCTTCATCAATTTCGTCGGCGCATTGCGCAGATGTTCTGGCACACCGCGGCTTTTGTCCTTCGCCACAAATGCGCGCGCGGCATTATAGGCGACGTAGGCCGCGTTCGATTTGGGTGCGGCGGCCATGTACAGCACGGCGTTGGCCAGCGCCAGCTCGCCTTCCGGGCTGCCCAGGCGCTCGTAGGTGGCGCAGGCATTGAGCGCAACCTCCCAGGCGCGCGGATCCGCCAGACCGACATCCTCGATAGCCATGCGCACGATGCGCCGCCCCATGTAAAGCGGATCAGCACCGCCGTCGAGCATGCGCACCAGCCAGTACAGCGAGGCATCCGGATTCGAGCCGCGCACGGATTTGTGCAGGGCCGAAATTTGGTCGTAGAAGGCGTCACCACCCTTGTCGAAGCGACGCAGATCGGCCGCCAGCGTCTGTTCCAAAAAGTCGGCGCTGACGACACGGTGCTCATTTGCGAAACCCGCGGTCGCCGCAGCCGTGCCCAGTTGTTCCAGCACGTTGAGCAGGCGCCGCGCGTCGCCGTCGGCATAGCCTATCAGGCGCTCGCGGGCCTCCGGTTCAAACTTCAGATCGCCCAGCGCGCTGGTGCAGGCACGATCGAACAGTTCGCCGAGCTCATCGTCTTCCAGACTTTTCAGCACATACACGGACGCCCGCGACAACAGCGCCGAGTTCACCTCGAATGACGGATTCTCGGTGGTGGCGCCGATAAAGGTCACCGTGCCCTTTTCGACATAGGGCAGGAAGGCGTCCTGTTGCGACTTGTTGAAACGATGCACTTCGTCGACAAACAGTATCGTGCGTCGCCCTTGCTGCGCCATGACTTCGGCCTGCTGCATCGCCTCGCGGATATCCTTGACGCCGGAAAACACGGCCGACAGCGCGATGAATTCGGCATCAAAACTGTCCGCCATCAGGCGCGCCAGCGTTGTCTTGCCGACCCCCGGCGGACCCCACAGGATCATCGAATGCGGCGTCCGCGATGAAAACGCCAGGCGCAGGGGCTTGCCTTCGCCCAGCAAGTGGCGCTGCCCGATGACGTCATCGAGCGTGCGTGGCCGCATCTGCTCGGCCAGCGGCGCGTGAGCGTTTACTTCGGCAAACAGATCACTCTCCGACAACATCGGCCCCGGCCGGTGCGACGAAATTAAACAGCTCTGCCGGCAGCGCCAGGTTGGCCTCGAACTGGGTAAAGCGCAACAGTGTCACCTGACCAAAGCTGTCGTGAATCTCCATGCTCACCGGCTGTTTGGCCACGAAGCCGATCTTGATGCGCTCGAAGCTGGTGTCGCCGCCCTTGGGTGTCGCGTCGACGAATTCGATACCGTCACTGGCTGCGGCTTCCTTGAGCACAAAATGCTTGTCGAGATTTTGTCCCGCGAGGAGCGCTGCGGGGCTGGCGCCAAATGCCGCGCCGAGCTTCTTGACCGCGACCTGATTCAGATCCGGATCGTAACTCCATAACTTGATGCCGTCGCTGACCAGCAATTGCTTGTACGGCTTCTCGTAGGACCAGCGGAACTTGCCGGGTCGCTGCATCGCAAATATGCCGGTCGACTTCTGCGGCTTGCGCCCGGACTTGCTGATCACCGTTTGCACGAACATCCCGCGCGCACTGCGATTGGTATCAAGAAAGCTCTTGAGCTGGCCGAGACCGGACGCCTGTGCCGGAACCAGGAGTCCCAGGCCGCAGAGGATGCAAACAGAACGGAGGAAGGTTTTCATACGGGGGATTATCGCAGCCCTGCGCCTGCTGTGGTCGTTGCCGGGCACGCATCGTCCGCTTTATTCCGGGTCGTGTTTCACAAATTCAATGAACTGCGGCGTGTGCCCGCGCGCGCGCAACCAGTCCGCCAGCGCATAGCCGGTGCCGGCCGGCCAGCATTTCACCGACTCGGGCTCAAACAAGCGGTAATCCACCAGTTCCGGCGACAAGCGAACCTCGCCGTGGCACACCGCGTGATAGGCGATGATGATCTGGTTCATACGTTGAAAATCATAGACGCCGACCAGGCTCAGCGCGCTGGTGGCGAGATTGGTCTCTTCCAGAATCTCGCGCGCTATACCGCCCTCGGGCGTATCACCGGCTTCCATGAAGCCGGTGATCAGGGCAAACATCTTGCCCGACCATGCCGCGTTCTGCGCCAGCAAAATCTTGCCTTCGTACTCGATGACGGCAGCCAGAACCGGGGTGGGATTGTTCCAGTGCGTAAAGCCGCAGCTCGAGCAACGCAAGCGCTCTTTGTCGCCGCCATCCTCCGCCAGCGTAATCAAAGTCAGAGCATTGCCGCAGCTGGGGCAGTACTTGTAGTGAGGATTCATTGAACCGGTACCTGCCATTCAATCAAGAGAGTCAGCGCAATAGCGGCGGGGCCGCCGGCAAAAGTCGGCTTTGGCAGTACGGTGTGGTACGCACGAAATGGCCGTTGCGAACTGCGCGAAAACTTCAAGCGCGGCCCCGTTAGGGGCGCTATTCCGAGCGGTTCGGCGCAATCACCTCGCGCCCGCCCGCTCCGTTCATGGCAGAAACCAGTCCGGCCTTTTCCATGGCTTCGATAAGCCGCGCCGCACGGTTGTAGCCGATGCGCAGATTGCGCTGTACCAGCGAGATCGACGGCCGCCGGGTTTTCAGCACGACCTCAACGGCTTGGTCGTACATCGGATCGGACTCGGCATCGTTCCCCGTATCGCCAGCGCCGAGTTCTGTGTCGTCGCTTGATGAGCCCTCCAGCACGCCGTCTACGTAATCCGGCGGACCCACCTTTTTCAGGTGATCGACAACATGGTGCACTTCCTCGTCGGCGACAAACGCGCCATGTACGCGAATCGGCAGTCCGGTACCCGGCGCGAGATAGAGCATGTCGCCCTGACCGAGCAGCGCTTCGGCACCCATCTGGTCGAGAATGGTGCGCGAATCGATCTTGGATGACACCTGAAAGGCGATCCGTGTCGGAATGTTGGCTTTGATCAGGCCGGTGATCACATCCACGCTGGGTCGCTGTGTGGCGAGGACCAGATGGATACCCGACGCACGTGCCTTTTGTGCCAACCTGGCGATCAGTTCTTCTATTTTCTTTCCGACCACCATCATCAAATCGGCCAGTTCGTCGATCACCACCACGATATAGGCCATTGATTCCAGTGGCTCGGGCGCTTCGGGGGTGATCGAGAACGGATTGGTGAGCGGCTCTCCGGCTTTTTTGGCTTCGTTGATCTTGTTGTTGAGGCCCGTCAGGTTGCGCACCCCAAGCGCCGACATCAGCTTGTAGCGGCGCTCCATTTCGCCCACACACCAGTTCAGTGCGTTGGCAGCTTTGGTCATGTCGGTTACCACCGGCGCCAGCAGATGCGGAATACCTTCGTAGATCGACAGCTCCAGCATTTTGGGATCGACCATGATCATGCGCACGTCTTTCGGCTCTGACTTGTAGATCAGCGAAAGAATCATTGCATTGACGCCCACCGACTTGCCCGAGCCCGTGGTGCCCGCGACCAGCAGGTGCGGCATCTTGGCCAGGTCAACAACGACCGGCAGGCCACCGATATCCTTGCCCAAGGCCACGGACAAGGGTGAATGCATGCCGTGATAGGCCTGCGAGCCGATGATCTCCGACAAGCGCACGATCTGCCTTTTCGGATTGGGCAGTTCCAGCGCCATGCAGGATTTGCCCGGTACGGTCTCCACCACGCGGATCGAGACCAGCGACAACGCGCGCGCCAGATCCTTGGCCAGCCCGACGATCTGGCTGCCCTTGACGCCCACGGCCGGGTCGATCTCGTAGCGCGTCACCACCGGCCCGGGGTGAGCGGTCAATACCTTGACCACCACATTGAAGTCAGCCAGTTTGCGTTCGATCAGGCGCGAGGTGAATTCCAGCGTCTCTGCGGCCGGAAGATCGGCCGGATTGTGTGCCGGCTCTGCCAATAAATGCAAGGGGGGCAGCGCACCTCCGGGTGCATCGAAAAACAGCGGCGATTGACGTTCTTTTGCGGCGCGAGCCACCGCTTTGGGGGCAACCGGAACTACGACCTCCACCGGTTCAATTTTAATTACGGGGGCCTGCTCATCATGTTTGCGGCGTTCGCTTTCCACCACAACCTCGCGCTGTTCAGCAACTGCGCGACCATAGCGACGATCCTGCCAGTTCTCCCACAGACTGTTCAGACCGACATACAAACCCTCGAGCAGGGTTCCGCACTTTTCCGCAATAACTATCCACGACGCCCCGGTAAACAGACTGAAACCGATCATTGCAAGCACCATCAAAACCAGCGTGCCACCGGTGTAACCCAAAAACTGCGTGACGTGTCGGCCAACTTCGGTCCCGAGCATGCCACCGGGGGCGAGCGGCAGGGCCACCTGCAGACTCCAGAAACGCATGGCCTCGAGTCCGCAACTGGCCAGCAGGAGCAGGACAAAGCCCGATAGTGCGATGAGCAATGAGCGCCGATCACCACCAAACAGATGGCTCAAGCGATGGTAGCCCCACGCCAGCAGGAAAAACGGTAGCGCCACCCACCACCAGGTGGACAGCCCGAACAAATACAGCAACAGGTCACTCAGCCAGGCCCCGAAACGACCTCCGGGATTGGCAATATTTTTGACCGCAGCCGCATGTGACCAGCCCGGATCAGTGCGCTCGAATCCCCAGAGAATCAAACCCAGATAGAGACCCGTCAAGCCCACCAGCAACCACCGTGCCTCATGAACCAGCAGGGCGATTTTCTCGGGGAGCGGGGTCGAAACGGACTTGGATGCGGTGATAGCACTCATGGATACATGCCGATCAGCGCTTCGACGCGAATCGGATTGACGGACACTCGCAAATTATGGACGGCGACATCTTTGATCAAAGCCCAAAAAGCTGCCAAAGTCAGGCTTTGTTCAAGTCCTGACGTCTTTCCTCGGTTCGCGATTTACAGAATAGATGCCGGACCGGGATTGCTGGGCGCGCAAGGCAGCGTAGACAAACCCAATGAGTGGGCCCGTTAACGAGAAAGGGACGGCTACGCCGTCCCTCCCACAAGCTCGAATACGAGTCTTACTTGCTGTCAAGCGCCGCCTTGGCAAGCTGTTGAATCTGTGGATTATTCGGCTGGCGAGACAACATGTCACGGGCAACAATCTTGAGATCGTCGACCATCCCGTTTTCTTCGAATACCGAGTAGAGGAATAGCTCCGGAGTCACATCACTGGGAGCCGCTTCAGCACGCATTGACTCATAGGCCGCCATGGCTTCAGCAATTTCTTCCTTGCTTGCTGCCTTTTGCGACTTCGCGGAACGCACAACCAGACCACCGACACGCGAGGTATTCATCAACTCGGAGATTCGCGCCAAGCGCTGTGGAACCGCTGCAGGCAATTTCTTGACCACGGGCTTGTTGCCATTCAGCAATTCACCACCCGAGGACGTCGCCACAAAACTGCTGGGACCGGTCCAGGATTCCTGCTGACTGACAGTGGTATAGCTGATGCGAATGCTGGCACCGGAAGCTAAAACCACCTTGTCACCGTGACGCAGGCGCATGTATGGCTGAGCTTTTTTGGCTGCACCTTCCTTGCTTTGATAGCTCACATCACCCGACAAGGCATTGACCAAGCCGACATCGGCAGCAACTTCCTTGGCCAATGCGACCCCGGCAGCCGCGCCTGCAAATACAAACGCAGCCAAACTTACAATAATTCTGGATTTCATGATGTTCACCAATTGGGAATAAACTCAACACGACGATTCAGCGAGCTGGACGGATGTTCTGTATCGCGAAGCCTCTCGTCAGCACGCCCCACTGTTTCAATATTGGTTAAACCGTATTCGGCCACCAGAAAACTCTTCACGGAATCAGCACGAGCCTTGGACAAACGACGGTTTAGCGCGTCGCTGCCCGAACTATCCGTGTGACCCTCGATCGCCAAGGACTTCCACACTCCGACCTTGCGCTTCAAAGACACGCCGACCGAGCGCAAAAACCCCTTTGCTTCGTCGGTCAAGGTTGCTGAACCCACCGCAAACGTGACCTGAACGGTATCCAGAGCCGATTTTGGAATCACGCTCTGGCAACGGAGCCCGATTTTTTCCATTTGGGCGCATTCGGTTTTCAATTCCGCAATTCCTTTTGGAAACAAGGCCTCATCTACCTCCTCCACGCTCGGATTGGGTGAATTAATCGACACGGTCTGCCTTGCTTCTTCGTCTGCAGCGAATGCGCTACCCCAAGCAAAGAACACAACCAATGTGGAAATCATTACACGAATAAACATTGTCAATCTCCTTCAATCATCAAACATTGCAATTTACAGGGTTCAAGATACCCGTCACACCCTGCAAGGTCAATGACAAAAGTCACACTGCGAAACCATTGGACTCCACCTCTTATTACTATATTTTTAGCATCCGTCAGGGTTATTGACAAGCCAATTGACCGCCTTTGAAATTGCCATCGCACAATTCAGCGCTTGCCAGTCCCGTACTGTCATCAATTGCAGGCTGGCCAGGACCCGCTGAAGTCACAACCCCGCGGCGCAGCACTTTGTTGGCGTTTTCCTTCGCAAAACCCGATTCCCTGATTTCGGTTGTCTGATTGCGAATATCAAGATAGGCGGCATCCAAAGCACCGGTCAACTGGGCGTTGGTTGCTTCAACACCGTTGTACTTGACAGACCGATACAGCGGATTGCCGGAAAACTCGTACTTGGGTTGCACCGAATCGTCGCCAACCAAATGAATGGTGCCGGCACTGATAGCATCACCAAAAACCTGAACCAGACCATCAGTATTGACGTACAAACCTTGCGTCACTGGAAAGCTCACGTTACCTATAACGCCATTACCGGGAAGCGTCCGAATGGTCAGCGCGGCGGTCGAACTCAAGTGGGCAGTCGCAGTCACTAGTCCCCCGGCTGTACCGTTTGCTGTAATAAACGCCCCCCCGCTCGGCGCCTCCAACGTAACGTTTGCCGCTGTGATCCCGACGTTGGTCGTCGTTGAATCTGATGGGCGTACCTTACCAACCTCAATACGTGTGGCATTGAGCCATGCCTCCTTGCCGGTACCCGCTAACAATGAAACGTTCCCGCTAAGAGCATTTAGGCTCTTTAGAAAGATATTCCCGGATGACATTGCCCAAAGACTGCCGCCAATTGTCAGGATACCGTTCTGTGTGATATCTCCGCCTGCGGTGACGTCAAGGTATCCAGCGCCTGTGGTAGTAATGGCGCCCAAGGTAAGGGCACCACCAGCAACCAGCTTTATGTTGCCCGCCCCCGTGGTGGTCACCGTGCCGATCACCGCCGCGTCGGCTTCGTCAATGAAGATGCCGCCACTGCCCGCCGTGGCGTTGATCGTGCCACTCGAGGATTGGGTGTTGATCGCATCGGCCAGCGTGCCCACGCCGGTCGTGCCTTTGGTGGTCTCGCCCGCTTTGAGCGTGATGTTCCCGCTCGCGGTCAGCAGCGAGCTGCCCGAGGCGTCTTCGATGATGCTGCCCCGATGCGAGGTCACCGTCAGCGTGCCCACGCCCGAGTTGATCGCCCTCAGTTCCGCCCCGCCCGTGCCAGTGCCCGCCGCCATCGCCACCGTGATGCCCACCGTGCCGCCGCCCGAGCCGATCGCGCCCGCCGTTTGTTCAAACTTCTGCGCGCCCGTGCCGTCGCTGCTGTCGGTGTCCGCCGCCAGCGTGATGTTGCCGCCCGCGCTGGTCACGTTGGCGCCCAGGGACAGCGCGCCAAACGAGAGGAGGTCGATGTTGCCCGTACTGTCGCTCGACACCACACCCGTCGTGCTCAAGGTGCCGTCGGACAGGTTCTGGATCTTGATGTTGCCCGCACCCGTGGTGGTCACCGTGCGGATCACCAGGGCGTCGGTCTCGTTGATCTGAATGTTCCCCGCCGTGCCGCTGTTGGTCGCCACCAGGTTGGCCACCTGGGTGTCGATCGCACCGGCCGTGCCGATCCCCGTCACCGCACTCAAGGTGGTGCGTGC
>JAIPCS010000027.1 GCA_021738105.1 Sulfuritalea sp. | reverse complement strand
GCCTTGATTGATCCAGGTACCCGTGAGATAGAGGTTGCTCGTGATCAGGCTCGTACCCTGCGTGATCAGGGTGCGCGTACCGTTCAGAACACTACCGCCCGTGACGCTGAACGTCCCCGCCACCGTCAGCGTTCCCGTAGCCTTTCCCCGGCGCAGTCTCGATGTGCTGCTGCGGTCGCTGGGATGTTCGTTAGAAGAGATCACCGCTTTCGGCATTACCTATGGTTTCGTGAACATGGATACGCTGGGCCCCAACCTAGCCGAAGATTTCCGTGCCGAGTTCCACCTGCCGGATGCCACCGTTTTCTGCATGAGCCATCACCTCGCCCATGCCTATTCCACTTTCTTCACCAGTCCGTTCCGCGAAGCCGCCATCCTGGTGGCCGACGGTGCGGGAGATCTGGTAGATGGACGATTGGAAGCCGAGACCGCCTATCAGGCTTCGTCTGCCGGCATGGTGACCATCTGGTCGCGACGGCAAGATCTACCTTCCAGCAGCGTAGAACGGCGCAATTTCTTTCGAATGCCCTATATGGGGGATTGGGACCGCGCCAAGCAGATAAGCTTCGCGCGCAAGTACGAGCAATTTACCTATGCACTGGATTTCGACTGGGGGCAAAGCGGCAAGACCATGGGCTTGGCAGCCTGGGGCGAGGAACTGTTCCAGCCTCCCGCTCTTGCGCTGGTACCGCCACATTTTCCCTTGTCAATGGCCGACATGATGGCTGAACTGGAGGCCCTGAGGCTGGCTTCGGGTCTATCGTTCGGGCACTTCATCCGTGATCGCGGGAAAGATGTCGCCGCGACAGCGCAGCGTGCGGTGGAGCGGATGGTAGTTGCCGTCTGTCAGCATATCCGCAATCTTTGTCCTTCGGATAACTTGTGCCTTGCCGGTGGTCTGTTCCTCAATTGCGTCCTGAACCACAAGATTGTCCGGGAGGCCGGCTTCAAAAACATCCACATCGTTCCCGCCTGTGGTGATGACGGGCAATCCATTGGGGCTGCATATTTCGCCTGCGAGAAATCAGGGGGCAAGCCCATTCCCATACCGGTTTCGCCATATCAAGGCCCCTCTTATGGGCCGCAGGCAGCTATAGCGGCCGTCGAGGCGGCGGGATGGGGGCGTAAGGCACAGGTCCTCGAGGAAGAGCCGCTAATCGCCGAGATGGTTGCGCGGCTGGAAAAGGGAAGGACCGTTGGATTGTGCCGGGGGCGGAGCGAGATGGGCCCCCGTGCGCTTGGACACCGCAGTATCCTTGCCAATCCGGGTGATGCCCATATGCATGTCCACGTGAACCAATATGTCAAGTACCGCGAGGATTTCCGTCCTCTAGCCCCCATGGTACGTTGGGAAGATCAGTTCTCCATCTTCGATCTGGCGGCGCCTTCTCCGCACATGTTGCTGACTGCCAATGTCCGCCCAGAATGGCAAGGGAAAATCCCCGCCATAACTCATGTGGACGGCTCGGCTCGGGTCCAGGCGGTCCGGCAGGAGGACGAACCGTTCTTGCACCGCTTGCTGACGGTCATGGGAGAGAAAACTGGAGTGCCGGTACTCATGAACACCTCGCTCAACGGCCGGGGCGAGCCCATCGTTGAAACCCCGGCCGAAGCATTGTCCATCCTCCACCGCAGCAACCTCGACACCGTGGTGGTGGAAAACGTCTTGGTGGACCGAGATCAGCGCAGAGCGAGCAGGTAATTGCTGGCAGGTTCGCGGAAGGGAATGGGCAATGGCCTGACCCGCCCGATCAAACCATGATCCAGCACGCTCTTGAGCACGACCTGGAACCACTCGGCGGATTTTGACTGACCGCTATCGTAAGAGCGCAGGCGTTGGACCAACGCTCTGACATCGGCTTCCCCCTGGTTCTCGTAGATAAACCGGATCAGGTTACTAATCACAGCCAGATTGGGGCTGCAACTGTCCAGATCACCAAGGAACAACAGCCCCTGCTGATCTAGGTAATGTAGGGCGGTCTGCCAGTGACCGGATGCACGCTCGAGACTGGCATCGCTCTCGTGCAACTCGGTAATGGCGAGAAGGTTGTGCAATTGCCAAAAGAAGAAGCCGTTGCCGAACCGCAGGCACGATTCGATGCCGAGCCGGGCATAACGTTCGGCCGCCCGCCGGTTCTCCTCTTTGTCGAGACCCAGTAGGGCATGGGCGGTCGCCAAGGCTAGCTCGGCACGTGCGATGGAGAAGGAATGGGCGTTTCTCACGGCGTCGGTCAGTAGGCCACTCAAGATATTGATCTGCGCGCGGAGACTGTTGAGATCGGCCGGGGCCGCCATCATTCTGGCGATGCACAGATTGAGCTCGGCGTGACAGAGATGCCGTTGGCTGGCATGGCGCTGGGACCATTCGGTCGCCTGCTCGGTCAGGCTCAGCAACTTATCCGGTGCGTCGAAGACATATTCCTTGGCGCGCGAGGATTTGACCAGGGATAGCAGCTTGTCGTCGTTCAGAGCCTCCGCCTCTTTGCGCGACAATTCCGAGAAGTTCACGAATTGTGCTTTGTGATTTAGCTGATGATGGATGTTCTGCAGCCGGTCGAATACGTCGAACATCAATCGGTGATTCTCACTCACGCGTGGTGCCATAGCGGCCTGTGCGACGATCTCCAGCATGATCTTCTGCGCCGAAAGAACATGGCCCAGGTTCAGCAAGATGTGCGCTTCCAGTTGCCTCAACTCCAGCACGTTATCCTCGCGCTCATGGGGCGAAAGACCAAGGTGGTCGAGGATCGCGTACTGGTCCCGGGCAGTCTTCAGCGCTACGGCCAGGGAGGCATTGTGGAGCGCACAGTAGGTTTCGGCCACGCATAGCCGAGCGATGGCGCCGGTGGGCTTGCCCAAGGCCTTGGCCGCCGCGATGAGCGGACGGAAATAAGGCAATTGGTCCACCGGGATGTCGAGGGAACTGATATTGTTCCAGAGGGTACCTTGCCGCCACAACGGCTCTAGGTGGGTGAACGCCTCCTGCGGCCGGCCGGCGGCCATTTCGAGCCGGCCCAGTTGTTGCCGGTCGGTGATGATTCCCTCCGCCGCGAGAAGTTTTTCTGCCGCCTCGGCGCCATCGATTTTCCTTTCAAATCGCTGTAGGAAGAATACCTGTAGGTTTTCATGCACGAAGCGAACGTGGCCGTCGCAGACTTCCAGAAATTTCTGGCGTTCGGCGGCCATCAGCGCCCGGTCGTCCTCGCCGTCGTGAACCAGCTTGCGCACGTCTTCGGAAGCGACCTGCATTCCCAGGACGGCAAGAGCCACCAGAAGAATACGGGCACGGGCACTGGACAGGGACACCAGGTGGTCGCAGCGAAGCGCGATAAGGTCGTGCAGTCCCTCGGGAATGTCCAACTTTCCGCCGAACGCGACGGCATTGGTAATCCCTACGGTGTTGCGGTTGACAACCTGCGCGATTTTCAGGTCCAGCAGGTACTCGATGGCTTGGATGGCACCGAACGGCGTGTTTTCACTGAGTTGATGGATGCGATCGACCACGATGCCGGGCGCCTCGACCACGGTTGCGCCAATGAAGCTGCGGCAATCCTCATCTGACCACCGATCAACGGCAAGATCGACGACCCATGGGGATGCGCCGTCATGGTCGGCCGAGGATGCGATGGCGATGTGGTCCAGCAATGCAAAATAATTGTCGTTGGGAAAGGTGCCATCGACCCGCCCAGTCCCGATAATGGTCACTCGGCCCACAGTGCTGCGGTCGCTGAAGGCGCGCAACCCGGCCAGCAAGTCGGTGCTGCCGTGGTGCAAATCCTCAAGGCAGACCACGTAATGGGCATAGTGATCGCCGACCTGTTCCAGAAAGGCGAAGAACTCCTCAATGCTCGGGTTCCGGGATGGTACCGTGGCGCCGTTCACCCACGCTAGGTCTTCCATTACTTGGCCCAGACGGATGGCCTGCTGGCGGGGCCTCAATTCGACTCGCTTGAAATAGCGGTCGCTTCCGCGCAGGTTTTCCGCTATGGATTCAAGTATCTTGCTCTTTCCGGTTCCGGCATCGCCGCGTAGGCTGATGAAGGCGGCCGGCCGGTCGGAGCACACTGATTCCCGTATGCAGTGGACCAGATTGATGTGGGCGTTCCCAAACAGTGGTGGATCAAAATCAAACTCCAGCTTATCACCGCGGATTTCAAGGGTTCGCGAGCGTCCCTCGATGTTCAGGCCCAGCCTCAGGCCGTCCAGACCGTCGAAGGATGTCTGTTCGAGCCGCAGCTTCGCTGTCCGTGTTTCGAAGGACGGAACGAAGAAGGTCAGATCCTTGCTCTCGGCGCCACCATCGCCCGACGGGGACAAGATCGACCAGTTGATGTCCGACCGCAGACTGAGTTGCACATTCTTCGTTCCGTCGGAATAATTGTTCAGGCATACGAATGCCTCCAGAACCTTGCGGTTGCCCCGCTCCCCTTCTTTGTCCTCGGGGCCGGAAAGCAGGCAACGCATGGAATCCCGATCGAAAACACTATGTGATGCGGAAATGGCAGGCGGAAGCGCAATCGGCCCGAGGGGTGGTAGGAACGACGAAATCCCCTGAATGGCCAAGGCTAGCCGCCGCCGGTCGACCAAATGAAAGGCAGTGCCGTTGAAACGGAAACGCTCGCGGGAATTATGATGCGACTCTGGCGTTAGAGTCGCATTGGTCACCAGAAGGAAATAGTGAGGAATTGTTCCTTCGGCTGCCAATTGCACTAGGCTGCCACCAATATCGCCCGGTGACAGAGTATTACCGTCGTTCTTCTTGCACTCGATATACAGCATGCCGGTGTCTGCCGAACGTGGCATGCCAAAGGTCATGCCCAGAACCGAGATACCGTGTTTGAAGTGAACGACGATATCCTTGCCACGGTCGCCGGTGCGCGGGGTATCCACCACCCAGATGTTATTTCCATCGGGGTGCAGCACCTGCCGGACGATACGTTGAATCTCCGCTTCGAATTGTAGGCCCGTAACGTGGCTGAAGTCCCAGGCGAAATCGTTGGGGTCAGAATCCAAGTGTATAACGCGCTGTCCAGTGTTTCGCGGGTTAGGAAATACCATAATTCCTAGTTATCGTAAATTGGCCTACTGTTACAAGAGACTTGGTCATCGGACTTTCACCGACGAAGTAACGCACCATGCCCTGCGCACACGTTTCAAGGTAGCCGGCACGGGGCGGCTTATTCAGCGTTTCCCTAAATCACTCTCATAAAGGTACATGCTGTCGAAATATTGTATATATTGGCCGGCCCCTCTTACCTACAAATTGATCTATTGAAACCGACACAATTATCATCTCAACTTTTAGGCTATCAGTTCATCTGAATCCAGAGGTGGCGTATGTCGATGTCAGGCAGGCCTCTTTCTCTGGAGTGCGAAGACCGAAAAGTCGCCAAATTTGGCCTCGCGTCGAGGGGACCACTGTGCAGCATGTCCTTGACAGTCCATCCCATATACACAGAGCCATCCAGTTCCTTGATCCATGTATTTAGGCGGCTGTACCAGACCACAGGCGAGTCCTCCTGGATATAGGCAATCATCGCTGCGAGTCCGTGTACAGCACCGTAATTTCCGGCTTTAAAACGTTGAATGCCGCCGGTCGTTGCCTTCCGATTGATGACGTACTCCCACTCGTCACGGTCTTTGTCCTTTGGCGTAGGAAGCCGCTTGCATTCGATGGGAAGTAATGTGTCGAACTGAGTACAGCGCCGCCCCTCAATCCAGATCGTCGGACCACAAGGTGAAGCCACGAGATCGATCTTGCGACCTTTCTGAAACTCATCTGGCTCCTCGACCCTGAATTGCAGAATGTCCCATCCAGGTGAAAACCGGGAGGCAGTAGTCAGGTGGCTACATAGCTGGGAGGTAAGCGCCGTTTCCGATGTTTGCTTTGATCGATCTGGATGGTCTCGCCAACGCGGCAATTCGTCAGCGATAAAGTCAATCAGCTCGTGTAACGAAGCTGCTCTGAGATGCACCTCTTTGTTGAGAGCGCCCGATTGAACGTGGTGATCCGCGGAGTTGGCTAGCATTATGCAACGCCTTAGAAGCCCTGTATCCTGAGGTCCGCCAACGTTTCATCGGCGTCGCGCAATGCCACTGATTTCATCCAGAATCGTAGGCGATCCGGCTTGAGCAGGAAAATGAAGTTCCCGTCGTAGATACGTGCGATGCGGGTGACATGAAGTGATGTGCCTTGTTGCTCATGAAAGAGTGCATCCAGTTTCCCCCTCAATGCATCAGCGCCGCTCCAATCTACTTTGCCCTTTCCGAAGATGAATGGCTGACAGATGACGCCGGGCCAAGCTTGAGGTTCAAGCGCTCGCAGCGGCTCCTTCTTGTAGATCGCATTGATCTGGCGCGTGAAAGCATCGTTGAAGGCGGGAACCGCCGGAAGCCCGCTCTCCGTCATCGCCTTGGAGTCCTCTCCGAGCCGGATGAGGTCCCGGAAATAGTCCACGATGTCATCTACCAGAACTGCCTCATTGGGGCTCAGATCCAAGCTTCCTGTTTCCGGGTAAAGAATGGAGAAAATGTCGTTGGCTTGCAGTGCCGTAGCCTTCTGAATAAAGACTCGCGGACTGACCAACGCAAGATGTGCCTGGAGCGCGCGCCGCTCGCTGGTCATCCACCTGTCTAGCTCCTGAAGCTCGGCAAGATCTTCCTCCGGCGCGCAGAAACCAACGATCTGCTGGCTGTAGGTGAGATAAAAATCCGTCCACAGGCAGTGCGGAAGATCCATCTGCTCACGAATAAGTAGCATTGGCGGCGTATATCTGCTTCTGGTGTACTGCGTCTTGAAAAGATCACCATTGGCATTCGTGATCTTGCTGCGATCTAATCCACCTTCCAGAAGCGCTTTAGACGGAAGATATTTCTTGCCTGTGATATGGCTTGCCGCGTGACGCTTTCCTTTCTTAGCCTCAATGAATCCCTCACCGAAATCCCAGCCTTTTGCCTTCGCATACTCTCCCAAGGTTCTGTAGTTTTTCAGCCGATCTACCAAGCCCAACGCGCGCCCGCCCCCAAGCAGATCAGTGCGCCAAACGGCATCATTGCTCAGGGCAAGTTGCCGTGGCAGCCAGTGCAGGTCGTAATAGTCGATATCGAATCCCTGCTCGGCATCGGAACGCCCACTGCGACGAAATGTCGCATGCAGGATTTTCCGGTCAGCTGGGGCCGACGCCGCTTCAGCAACGATCACGATGATTTTCGTGTCGGCTTCACCCTTCTGGAACAGCCCACGCACCGAGATGAAATCGAGGATCTCCCGCACATCCCATCTTGAAATGAAACTGCGCCGAAATGAAAGCGACTTCTGGTTGTATAGAAAGTTGTATTGCTGCAGCATGCTGAGCACACCGCCTTCCGCGACCATCTCCATTGCCTCATGCAGGAAGAGATAGGCAAGCTGCTTGTCCGGAAGCGTGTCGTTTCCGGCGTTGTATCGTTCGTAGCTACGTATGGCGCCTGGCGTAGTCAATTGCGACGTGAATGGTGGGTTTCCAACGACTACACCGATGGGTGCGGTGATTAGGTTCTTCTCCTTAGCTTCAAAAAAGCAGGACAAATGCAAAGTCTTACCAGCGAGCGGGGGAAACAGCTTGATGGTAGCCCGGATGGTTTCCGGCTCCAGCGCGTCGCAAAGCGCTAGGCACAGACTGAATGCGGCAAGCTCTATTGCTCCCTCCTCTCGGTCGATTCCGTGGACGTATTTCAGCAAGCCCTTCAGCACCGCGACTCCCGGCTTTTCCCATTGATTCCGGCTGCGCCAGTGCAGCACCAGCCGCTTATAGGCTTCGACGAGAAAAACACCTGAACCACATGAAGGGTCCAGAATGATCTCGCCACGCCGCTGCAAACGGTCGAGACGGTCCCAACTCAGCGATTCCTCGAGCATCAAGCGTACGAGGAACGGTGGCGTGTAAACCGAGCTGTCGACATCCTTGACGAACAGCTGATAGATGTGACTGATCAGTTCAACCGGCAGATCCTTGAACGAATAGAGTTGCCACAGAGTCAGTTGGCCGCCAGCTTCCTCGTGTCCTTCAATGAGTCTGGAGAAGCGACCTAATTGTTGGCTACCTCTCAATCGCTCGCGGTCAGCGTCATTGAATGTGAAGACGTGCCCGTTGAACCGGCCCTCCAGATTCTCTAGAAGAGAGACTAGCGCAGGGCCATTTGCAAGCACTTCAAAGAACTTGCTAGCTCCGGGGAGGAATCGTGCAAGATAGCCATCCTTGAAAACGTCGCGTTGCTCCAGATAGGCGATCAGCAGCGAAAGAATCAGGAGCTTCCGACGCAGGTGCTTAGGCAAGATACCTTCGTTGTTCAGGTCATCGCTGATTTCCTTGATAGCATTGATCAGCCCTTTGTGCGCAGTTTTGCTGGATGAAAGCAAAACCTTGCAGGCTTCCGTGTTGTCCCATAATGTACCGTTGCGCAGTTGCTCCCCATTCCACCACGGATCGGCGGCAACCTCTGACGCAAGTAACAGGGTTCGAACCGGATTGCACACCAGCTCACCAGATGAAGACACGAAATCGGGACCGTGAGCGCATCTGAAAAGCTGCAACTGCCCCGGCAGCTTGCGATAGACGAGAGGCACACCACCCCAACTCCACAATTTCTTGTGTGTCTCAGCAAACTCATCATTCCTTTCAGGACCATCGGCGACAAAAATGAAGGCTTGCGCCACGGACCGCTTACCATTGCGGCTCGCTTCAAAGAACACGGCCTGCGCGCCGTATTCGCACGCTTTCTCAATCATGACCACCTCTTCGGGTGGCCGGCCGTCGCGCTGATAGTTGGCGACGAGGACAAGCCCCTCCACGAAAACTCCGTCCGGAGCGTCACCCAGATAGTTCCACCATTGTCGGGGGTCACTCATGAACATCTGTCCGCCATGGACATAGCTACCAGCAAGTACTCAGGTTGACACCGCCAGACAGCGACTGGTCCAGGGTTGCTCATCTGGAACCTCCGACGGCTTTGCTGACTGCCATTGGAGGTAGGCTTAGTTCAAGTTGAGATGGACGTTCCTGCTCGTTGAGATGCTGCTCCAATTCGCGCACTGCCGCGTCGATCGGGAATACGACGCTCGGTTCACTGAAGTCCTTTTGTGCAAGGTGTTGGTGGGCTGTAACCGAGCCAGTACTAGTGACGATCAAAAAACGCTTATTTGGATGCGCCCACTGTGCGTCCGAACACAGCTTGAATAATTGGTCGGAATGTTGGCCAAGCCGACTAACGTCCATTTTAAAATCGCAGACAAGACGCCTTACGACGATGAGTGCGACCACGTCTGCCCTGCTATAACAGGGAGCATGACCTCGCTTCCCTGCGATTGGCGTTAAGTGCTTCTTCCAATACCGAAGGGTTTCGGGCGCGAGGTCCGCGATAGCAATCAACTGCGCAGGCGTATATTTCATCGCCCAATTGTACTTAACAACTTGTTGTCTACGACATGTCGATAAGTGCCGCAGCACCGTCCAGTTGTTTCTATGTCACAAGTTAATGGAACACGAGAACGTGGTCATAGTACGTGTTAAGTACGTGTTAAGTAGAGAACGTAACTAATACCGCCAAGATATGCTGCAAAAAGAATATATTGACAGTATTCTTTATCGCGCATATTATACCACTATTCCTTATCAGAACCAAAGGTGCTTCCATGGGTACACCCATCACCACCACTGGACAACTGGCGCCACTCCTGCAGCGCTTGCGCAAGAATCAAGGCTTGTCGCAGGCTGGACTGGGTCAAAAGCTCGGGCTGTCGCAGGAGCGAATTTCCCGCATTGAGCGGTTCCCGGAAAAGGTTACCCTAGATCAGCTGCTGACGGTACTGATGGCGCTCGATGCCGAGCTTCAGGTGGCCCCACGGCACGCTCTGCCCGGCAAGACTGCGGCGACAGGCACGGCCGGCGGCAAGCTGTCCGGGGAGGAATGGTAATGGCAGGTCGCCCGTCGCAGTCCCGGGCATTGGATGTCTGGATGAACGGTGAGCGGGTCGGTACCTGGTCGGTCTCGCCGCGCGGCGGCCATGCCTTTGCCTACGTGCAGGAGTGGCTTGCCAAACCCCGTCGGCGCCCGATTTCGCTGTCGCTGCCGCTCAGCCACGAAACGAATCCTTTCCGCGGCGAGCTGGTCGAGGCCTGGTTCGACAACCTGCTGCCAGACAGCCATGACATCCGGACCCGGATCGCGCGGCGTTATGGGGTGAGCCCCACTCAGGCTTTTCAACTGCTTGAGGCCATCGGCCGGGACTGCGTTGGCGCCGTGCAGCTTCTTCCGACCGGCAGCCCGACGCCGGAGGTGCGACGCATCGAGACCCGGCCCCTCACCACGGCCCAAATCGTGGCGCTGCTGGACCAGACGCTGAGTGCTGCGCCCCTACCCCTGGGCGAACAGCACGAGCTGCGCATCTCGCTCGGCGGCGCCCAGGAGAAGACTGCGCTGCTCCTGCAGGACAACCAGTGGCAGCTCCCCCTGGGCGCCACACCGACGACCCACATCCTCAAGCTGCCTCTTGGCCGGGTCGGCGCGGTACAAGCTGACTTCTCCACCTCGGTGGAGAACGAGTGGCTCTGCAGCCGCGTACTTCATGCGTTCGGCTTGCCGGTCGCGCACTGCTGGATGGAGTCCTTCGGGCAGCACAAGGTGCTGGTCGTCGAGCGCTTCGACCGACACAGGTTTCCCGACTGGTGGGCGAGGCTTCCCCAGGAGGATTTCTGCCAGGTGCTGGGGATTCCGCCCCAGCACAAATACGAGAGCCACGGCGGGCCGGGTATCGATGCCATCCTTGACAAGTTGCGCGGCAGTCAGGAGGCTGAAGCCGACCGGCAGCGCTTTCTCATGACCCAACTCATCTTCTGGCTGCTGGGGGCGCCGGACGGGCACGCCAAGAACTTCAGCGTCTTCCTCGAACCCGAGGGACGCTTCCGACTGACACCGCTCTACGACGTGATGTCAGCCTGGCCGGTGACCGGCTCCGGGCCGAATCTTTTCAACCGCAAGAAGCTCAAGCTGGCCATGGCTGTGTGGGGCAAGAACAAGCACGACCTCGTTGACGGCATCCAGCGACGGCACTGGAACGAGACGGCTAAACGCAATGCCATGGGCCAAAGTTTCGAGACGAGCATTGAGAAGATACTAGCGGCGGTGCCTGCCGTGCTCGAGAAAGTTGCGGCAGAGCTACCACCAGGCTTTCCGGAAAAAGTGAGTGTTCCGATCCTTGCGGGCATTCAGACGCAGGCCACACGACTCGCCGCAATGCCCAGGTAAACAACCGCTACCAGCCAATTTTGTGTTCCTCTTAAAGGCACCATGAATTCTTTTCGTCGGCGAAGAGTCCGCAACCCCGCCGTAGGATCGGTTGTCGGCCGAGGATATGGGTAGGGAATGACGATCATCATCGCCTCCCTCCGAACCCGGTGTGCGATTTTCTCGCATCGGGCTCTCCAGTCAGTTGTTTCCACATCGCGATGGGCTTCGGACATCGTGGACAGACCAAGATCAGCGAAGAAAGCATTCCGCCATTGTTTATGATCGCGCAGGCATCGTCATTGACCCGGTCGGCACTTCTGCCGGCGCAACATATCCCTCAAACGACGAATAAGACGTTCGGGAAGAATCAATGACTACCAAACATGTCTTTATGCCATGCAGCCATTCCGTGAACGCGCAACTGTTAGTATTATGACGAATGCCTGATTCAAAATCTGTACCAATGTCGCCAAAGCCCGGTTATGACCTCTCGTCTTGATTCCTTAGTTATCCATTGGATTTCTGCAGACGCCTGCTTGGTGATTCGCGGTGTGCGGGGCTGCAAAGATGGGCTAGTCGGCTGCGAGCCAGAGTACATTTACGACGCAATTCCTTCTCGTGTAGAAGAGTTTACTGCGGGACGATCAGCGGCGCGTGCCGCAATGCAAGCACTCGGAATTCCTTTCAACGCAGTACTACAAGGGGCGGGTGGTGAGCCGGTTTGGCCAGATGCGATTTGCGGGAGTATCAGTCATACCGGCGCGTTTGCCGTGGCATTTGTGGCGCGGAAAGACGTTTACGAGTCCGTCGGTGTCGACATCGACGATGACAGACCTATTACCGATCAAATTGCTCGCGACATCACTTGGTCCACAGAAGTAAGCCGGCTCCTCGCGCTCGGTATTTGCGAGGACAGAAGCGCTGCACAGAACTTTGCCTTTTCCGCTAAGGAAGCGATTTACAAATGCCAATATCCTCGCACCCTCTGTCGTGCCTTAGGATTCCGCCAAGTACGGCTGGTCGAACGCACCGGCGTGAGAGGAAGTTACCTCGGCGCGTCCGGATGGCGAGTACCGACCGACGTAGCAGCCTTCCTTCCTTGGATAACCGTCATACCGGTGAGACTCGCCGAACACCGGATAGTCTGTGCTACCTACCAAAGAAGAATTGTTTGATTATCGAACAACATATGCTATTATAGGTTCGGTAATCGGACACTAGGAGGTTCTATGGCGACCCACAAGCTCAGTCCTACGAAGTTTGATGAAATAGCACAACCGTTGGAAAAGCTGCTTACCGAGCAGTTACAGAGGGATCTCGAAGACTGTGCTCTCCCAGAGCTAGCCGAGGATCCCCGCACGGATTTGTGGACGACGCCAAAGGTGGATTCGAAGACCGTTGTCAAACTTTCGGCGACTGTAAAGGAGTTTACGGGCTTTCGTCTACACCCAACCTGGATACAAAAGGGAGGCTACTCGACCGTAGCCGCCGCCATCACACATGTGATGGCAGAAATCAAGAAACACTGCGTCGCTGGATCGGCGCCAGTCCGACAGCCAGCCGTAGTCGTTTGATACTGAGGGGGCAAAATGAGCGACCAACGAGTAGTGACTGCGAGCCGGCTAAAGGAAGCTCGGGAGTATCTAGGCTTATCGCAGCAAGATGTTGCAGATGTTTCAAATCTGTCACGGTCGGCGGTGTCTTTAATCGAGACTGGGCATAGACGTGTTGACACTGTCGAATTAGTAGCGCTGGCGCGTCTATACGAAAGGTCGGTGGCCTATTTCACTGGCGAGGAAAAAGAGATTCTTCCAGACGATGTAAGTGCGCTCGCCCGGCAGGCATCGAAGTTGTCGGCGAAGGATAGGTCTGAGTTACTACGCTTTACCGAGTTCCTGATGCACCGTTCTCAAGAGGCATCTGACGATGACAGCAAGACGTAACGCGACGCTCACGGGGATAGCGCGTGCGGCCGAGATGCACGCGGATCTCGGATTGCGGGAAAGATTGAAGGCTGGTGATCGCCCTGTCGACGTGTTACGAGCGATTCGCGCCTGTGAAATTACAATTCTCTTCCGGCCGCTGGAGGGCCTGCTCGGCGCCTATGTACCGACGCCGCGCGGCGCGGGTATGCTTATCACTACCCTGCGAGACCATCACGTTCAGCGGTTTACTGCGGCCCATGAGCTTGGTCATCATCTGCTCGGCCATCGCACCGCTAGCTTTGATGTGAATGTCGGTTTCGCCGCTCGCGGCGAGAAGGCGGGTTACGATGATCAGGAGCTAGAAGCCGACGCGTTTGCATCAGAGTTTCTCCTTCCCAAATGGCTGATTGTCGCGCACGCTCGACGGCGTGGTTGGACTAAGCACGATTTGCGACATCCCGATACTGTGTATCAACTATCGCTTCGTGTCGGCGCGAGCTATACGGCCACGTGTTGGGCGTTAGCCTCTGCCGACCTACTTCCCGCTGCTGAAGCCAGTCTCTTGGCCAAACAACGACCCAAGGATTCAAAGCAACGAGCCATTGAAGGCATTACGCCAACCTCCTGGTATCCAGACGTATGGCTGTTATCGGAACACG
The DNA here is from genome assembly GCA_021738105.1 of Sulfuritalea sp. Next base: position 7,766 of record JAIPCS010000027.1, on the reverse strand, counting down.
ACCGCGGTGCTCAATTACTCGGCAGTCCGAATGACTTCCTGGTGTTCGAATTGGAGGAACATGTTGCAGGTGGCTACGAGTGGGATATGGACCCGATGCCCGCAGCCGGGCTTTCGGTCTACAGTGATGAGAAACGAGAGATAGCCTTTGAGGCTGTGGGCGCAACGATTAGAAGGCGAATTGTCGCGCAGGGTAAGGAGCTTGGTCTTCGTCGTTTGCAACTAGAAGAGCGCCGCCCGTGGGAAAGCCATTCACAGGCACTTAACACCTTTGAGCTAGACCTAGCTCTCCTTGGCAAGGAACCTATTGGGCTGCCGCGGCGAGAAAGGTTGCTCGCGGCATGACGTCGTTGCTCGGAGGCATTCCAGCGTCCGTCGATCTGCGCGGTCGTTGGACCGGGGTTCGCGACCAAGGAAGCCGGCCAACATGTCTGGCGTGCGCCGCTTCAGACGGTCACAGTGCTGCTCACGGACTAAATCATCGGCTTTCTGCGGAATTCTTGTTCTATCATGGTGCTCAGCAAATGCCGCAGAAAAACCGCAGCAACGGACTGACGTTTGAGGCAGCCGATCTCGCAATGCGAACAAACGGCCAGCCCGATGAACTCGACTGTCCATATCAGGCTACGATCGCAAATCCGTGGAGCCCATCCCCGATGACAAAGTTGTGGTTCGGTGGGCTAAACCACCTCGCTACAGCGGCCTCCATCTTTGATGCGGTGAACCACAGCATTCCCGTCGTCGTAAGCGTTCGCCTTGTACCTGGGTTCGCGCGAGTACAGAAAGCGCCGCATATCATCGACCCATCCGGTTCTGCGTTTGGCGGGCACGCGGTACTCGCCGTTGGCATTGGTCGCCGACCCGCCGCGGCGACTGATGACCTTTTGATGATCCGCAATAGTTGGGGATTTTCATGGGCTGAAGGCGGACATGCTTGGCTTCCCATCGAGTACCTCCAGGACAAGCTCATCGGGTGTCACTCGTTGACTGCGTTGCATACTAACTAACTCGGCCAAACTGAAATGAAAACACGTAGCCACCAAACACGTGCGGGCGCATGGCTGGAAGCCGCCGAACTTCTCTATTCAACCGCGAATCCGGTCTACAACCTCATTGTCGAAGTTACAGAGCCGACTTTGGTGACTGACGAGTCCCGTGCGGTTGAAAAACAAGTTGAAGAGTTCTTGGCAAAGTATGACTGTCAGCCAATCGAAACAGTTGCCGAAACGATTTTCCCGGCAAGTGAGTACATTTCCGGAGGCCTGGCCAAGGTCTACCGTTATCCCGAAAGCATTTATCCATACATAAGGTCAATCCCTTCTAACAGAAAAGGGACCTATGCACTACGATTAGTGCAGCGCAAGTGCTCGGACAACGAAACAGTCAATCCGCTCGACATGGCGATAACGAAGTTACGCCATCAATTATTGAACCCGGGGCCGATGCGAGCAGTCTATGAACTAGACCTAAACTTAGAGCCGCTCGAGCTCAAGTTCTACGAAACGGATCTTGATCACGACAATCATCGTAGTGGCCAGTGCCTCAGCCATATTAGTCTCAAGCTCGGACCTGACCGGGAACTGTATCTCACGGCACTCTATAGATACCAATATTTCGTTCAGAAGGCACTCGGAAACTTCAAAGGCTTGGCTCGTTTACAAGCTTGCATCGCTAGAGAAGTGGGCATCCCGGTGGGGCCACTGGTGTGCCATGCGACATTGGCTGCACTTGAGACTGGCAAGGGAAATGGCAACAGCGGCGCATGGGGTAGACCGGCACTGAAGCATTTGCTTGCCCAATGTCGCGCAGTTTCTGACCATGGTTCGTCGAGCTAACGCATGAAAAATCCCGAGCCGTCTTGTGCGGTCACATATCGAGACACTTCAAAATCAGGGCATCTCTTCGTGTTTGAAGGGCCAGATGGAGTTGGCAAAAGTACCTTGGTCTCCGAATTAGCTTCGTACCTTCGGCTAGCTGGCGAAGAAGTCTTATCACTTTCATTTCCCGGGCGGGAGCCTGGCACTATAGGACGACACGTATACGACTTACACCATTCCCCAGAAGACTTCCGGATAACAGAGATGTCGCCGGCAAGTCTACAGTTGTTGCATATAGCTGCGCACATCGATCTGATTGAACGCACTATCGTGCCGGCGCTGGAGGAAAAGAGAATAGTACTGCTCGACAGATATTGGTGGTCCACCTGGGTTTACGGGCTGATGAGCAATGTCCCCCGTGAGCACCTTGATCTCATGATCAATGTTGAACAATTTTCATGGAAAGGCATGAGACCTTGCGCCGCTTTCTTGCTACAACGCGACACGGCGCAGGTGGACAGCGCTATACTTTCCGCATATCACACACTGGCCGCGCAAGAGGCAGCTGTGCATCCGATAGTTAAGATCGACAACGCGTCTTCTGTCGCCTCATTGGTTCATAATGTTGCTGCAACCATTTTTAGATATAAGAGGTAGGTCTCTTTTGTTTCCAATCTCGCACTGGTTCCCGGAGCGCATGCTGTGAACCTAATTCGGGGGCAATCAGCGAACGAGGTGTGGCGGCGAGCCCAAGAGTTGCTGCGTTCCGAGGTCGATGCCGGACTGTCGCAAGCAAGTCGGGCGGGCGTAACTTTTGAATTGCTTCACGTAGCAATGGAGATTGAAGATCCGCGCCAGCGCTGGGTGGCTGCACGGCAACCGCCAATCAATCCAGCCTTTGCGATTGCAGAGGTGATATGGATTCTTGCGGGTAGCAATGAATCAGCGATCCTGAATTACTGGTTTCCCCGGCTACCACAATTTTCTGGGGAAGGCCCAACATACGCAGGTGCCTACGGATATCGCTTGAGGCGTCACTTTGGCATTGATCAAGTGAAGCGGGCATGCGAAATACTTACGGCGAACCCCGATAGCAGACAAGTCGTCATGCAGTTGTGGGATGCCAAAGAAGACCTGCCTAACCGCCTTGGCGAACCGCCTAGCCAAGACATCCCATGCAATATTGTCTCCTTGTTAAAGTTGCGGAATAACCGCTTGGACTGGACACAAGTGATGCGAAGTAACGACCTATACAGAGGACTCCCATATAACTTGATTCAGTTTACGACGCTGCAAGAGGTAATGGCTGGCTGGCTTAACGTCAAACTAGGCAGTTATCACCATTGGAGCGACAGTCTTCACGCTTATGCGGCGGACGTAGAGAAGTTCGTCTCTGCAGACGAATCGTGTGAGCCAAATACCGATTGTTTGGCATTGCCAATGGATCAAGGTGAAAGGTTGACGGCAGAGTTATTCGCTCGCCTTCAGGCTCTGACTCAACCGACGCTATCAGAGAAGAACGTTGCCGAACTTGCATTGCTACAGGATGCTCCGTCGGCTTACCGAAATCTATTAGCCATCTTGGCTGCTGAATCAGCTCGGAAGCGTCGCTTTATTGACCTCACCGAAAGCCTTGCTGCTTCTTGCGCGAATCCTCAATTGTTTCAGGCATGGAACCGCTGGAACTCCTGGGTCACGAACGCGAACCGAATCCTGGTTCAGTAACATTCGCCTTGTGCCTATTTCTAATTTCAATAAGACTCGGGGACGATTATGCCTTTTTGGAGTGGTGAAAGACTCGTAGCTGAAGGGGCGGCACTAATCAGCGATTTCGATCCCAGTCGCATAGACTGTGCTGCCTATACGCTGCGACTAGGAGATGAAGCCTTTATAACGTCAGACAAGTTCTATGGAGCGGCGCCGGGAGATCCCCTTGTCGTAAAGCTAGACCATGACGCGCCCAAGCGAATGTTAAAGATTCCGCCTGGACAGTTTGGCTTCTTGATTACAGAGGAGTCTGTTCGCGTGCCAAACAGCGCGATCGGCTTCATTTCTTTGAAGACGACTTACAAGTTCCGGGGACTAATCAACGTTTCTGGATTCCACGTGGATCCAGGCTGGAATGGCAGGCTTATATTCGGCGTCTACAACGCAGGCGCATCAGATATTGTTCTTGAACGAGGCCAAGCGCTGTTCTTGATCTTCTTTGCTGATCTAGATAACGCAAATACTACGTCGCATTACAAGGGAAATTCAACCGGTAGGAAAGGCATCGACGCCGCTCTCATCCAGGGGATGACAGGTCAAGTCTTCTCTCCTCTTATGCTGCAGCGTGAGATGAAAGATCTCCAAGACAAAGTTAAAAAAATGGAGATCTTCGAAAACAGGCAAGGGCTGCTATGGACCGTAACGAAATGGATATCTGGTGGCCTGTCTGCAGCCCTAATTCTCCTCATGGCATCGGAATTCGGCCGCGGACAGCTCGCCGATTGGCTGGTGAAACTACTTCGGGCGGCAGGCTACATGGTTTCTCGGGCTACTTAGCACCGCGAGGTGTCCAACCCGCCTATAGGAGCATTGGCTGACTATAGGTATGGACGGTCGCACGTATCGGCTGCTCGACATTCAAGTTCCACTTTGGCGGATACCAATAACTGATATTGGTATCCGTCGCTCTAAACTTTTGCTTGATCCTTACGCGACCGGAGAGCCCTGAGAAATCTGGGTGTTTGACTCGAGAATATTTGTCGACCTCGCAAAAGAGATTTTGGATATCTATGAGTTGCAGTGGCCGGCCCCAAAGACTTTGGAAGTTGAGCCCCAAGCGCGCAAACTCGCTTTCCTGACGGTCTGCGGCCATTCGAATGACATCCGCTTCGGACAAATCTCCAAGCGACGAGAAGCATTTTTGAATGCCATCTCGTGCTCCCGGCCCTGGAGCTGTATATTCCATCTCGCTAAAGTTGGTTAGAGTGCTGTAGTTAATATCTGTGATTAACTGGTACGCGAGAAAGTTACCAATCATCGGGTAGGAGTGCAGGATTTCAAATCCACGTTTCATCGTCTTGCAGTCCCTAAGACGCTGTGGCACGTCTTCCCGGATCATTTGTTCTAGAAGCATCAAATGTGCTTGATGCTTTCGCGCCGTTTGGAAAACGGTACCGCCCGAGGCCATGATGTATGCTGCCGAGTAAATCGAACGCCCTGCCTCCATGGCACTGTTAAATATCCGATCATAATCGGCGTAGCGGTACGTATGGAGCGAAATTTCACCTAGTGCTTGATCGAGATACTTCCATGTTTCGATCTTGTTAAAAAGCTTGAAGAGGATGATCCTGAAAAATAGCTCATCAGCCTCCTGCGGCCCAGAGTAGATAACATTCTTGATAAGAAACTGACTTACTCTGTCGGATGCGCGATAAGCATTTGTGAATTTGTAAGTCTGAAGTATTGGATCTAGTGTCCACTGGCCATGCGTGCCTTTGAGGCGCTTGAAGAAAATACATTGCCGTTCGTGCGCGAATCGCCAAAAGGTATCGAATACGATTGTGGGCGTCGGGTGTGACAGAGAGGGCATGAGAGTTCTAGATACCTAGGGCGCTGTTAATTGGCGAGGTTTTTGATTTGCGGCGCCAATTGTAATTGAAGGTCGTTCGATCTCCTCGAAATCGGCAGAGGGAGTCATAGTTGTAGTGTCTCAGCAGCTGCTTAAATCACTGACATGGACATCGCCAGAGCAGGCTGATTGAAGTTGCTCAAACCCACCCGCCGCACTCCGAGCGTGCCTGATACAGATGATCGCTTTTACCAGGTGGGTTGCTTCGCGCCTGATATCCGTCAGCTGGGACTCGGTTTCCTCGACCATGTCCGCCTCCCAATTCTGTGCCAAGGCTTTCAGCTTTGACAATGTGTATCCGTAGGCTCCTTTAGGCTTGGTGACATGTGTCCTTATGGATTTCCGGTTGTTATTGGCTTTGGATCCGTACCACTTGATTCCGCACCAATCCAGCCTGATTGAATTTCCCTCCTGCATACACCGGACTTGAAGGGTACTTTTGTGTTCCCAGCCAGTGAGCTTTTTCTCCATGCTGTAGACGAAGGTCCAGTGCCTATCAACAATGCTGTGCGCGCTCGCATGCAGAGCATCAATGCGACGTTCCAGTGCGGCAATCGCCTCGTCGTGGCAGCTTGGTTCAAGGGGTACTTCAGTCATGGCTGTAACGCTCCTTTTACTGTGGTGCAATCCGGTGTCATTTCGCTCCTCCAACGCAGTCCATTGGCCGCGTCAATCACGCTAACCGCCAATAATCAGGAGCGATTGGCCCCCTGTTCGCTCATCCTGATTTCTTCTCCATCCGAGACGCATCAAGCCGCCAACGCCTGACCACTACTTTCGAATAACGCATCAACATTCTGGGTGATCGATGTCCGGTGATCTTCGCAATTTCCAAGTCCGAGAGCGATGTACGTTCAAAAAATCGACTGGTGGCTTCGTGTCGAAGGTCATGGAAATTCAGACCCACAACTTTTGAGTAGTCAAAAATGCGGGAAAACTGACGCGACAATTTACTTGTGGTTTTTCGTAAAGATTTTTGCGTCGGAACACCGTCCCACCACGGGAACAGACGTTCATTCGCTTTCATCCTTTCAAGAACCGGCTGAAGTTTGGCGATAGCCACCGACGAAAGCGGGATCTGTCTCTTGTCCCCATTTTTTGTCTTGTCGAGAAAAATTGTTCGCTGTGACAAATCGATCTGAGCCACGGAGAGGGTGAACATTTCCCGCAGGCGCATTGCCGTCTCTAGCGCAAGGTCAAAAAGGAGCACCAAGAGCTCCCTGTCCTTCATTGCCAACGATCGCTCGCGATCATCGCGCTTGTGCCCGGCCATCGCTTGTCGGATTACTTCTTCTTCAGCTTGAGTCAAACGACGATCCCGTTCCTGATCTACTTTGGATTCTCGATCAAGCGCGCGAAGAACAACCCCATCTGCCACGGTATAGGTTGCGTATCCTTTGGGTAATAGTCGCAACGGATTTGCTATAAGGTCTCCACGCCGACAAAGCCAGTCCAGCATTCGTGCCAAGGCACCCACGTGATGCCGAATCGTAGATGGCGAAAGGTTGCGAATCTGTTTCGATTCCTTGACGTAATTCTCAGCCCAGGGATAGTCGACCTGCGATAGCAGCACCTTGCCTATCCGCTCATATATGACATCCAGAACCAACTTGTCAGACTCGGATATCGATACTCTTTGGATGTAAAGGTGGATGCCATCTCCAACCGTTGCAGGCTTATCCGCATTCTCTTGAAACTCTGCTGGAACTATCCCTGCATCAAGTAAGCACTCGAGCCGTGCGACGTACGAATCGCCTTCCTTTTCGTCGGTGAAAGTAAGCGAAATTGGGCGTGACAGCAGCCCTTTGCGCTTGACGACATATTCCCAGGAAGAAGCACGGCGGCGCTTTGTAGACATTCGCGTACACGGCAAATTGTATAGTGGACGGGTGGTTTGCCACCTTTCCCGGGTGGCAAGTGCCCCTTTTTACCATGTTTTGCCGCGATAACCAACCCGGTGACCGGCAACAAAAAAGCCCGCAGAAGCGGGCTTTTTTGTCTATATTCAGTAACTTATTTTGGAGGCGCGACCCGGAATCGAACCGAGGTACACGGCTTTGCAGGCCGCTGCATAACCACTCTGCCATCGCGCCATGGTTGGAAGACCATGACTGGAACTGTTATTCAGAAATCCATCTCCAGATATAGCTTGGAGACATGTCGCCAGGATACCGTTTCCCTCGGTACGCCTGGAACATAAAAGGGAAAGCGCCGAAACGCTTTCCCTTGGAATTCTGGAGCGGCAGAAGAGTCTCGAACTCTCGACCTCAACCTTGGCAAGGTTGCGCTCTACCAACTGAGCTACTGCCGCAGAACAGCCGCGCATTATAGCGT
>JAIPCS010000026.1 GCA_021738105.1 Sulfuritalea sp. | reverse complement strand
AGGAAGCGTTGAACCCAAAGTGACGCCTTTTCGGAAATATGTCCATTCATGTCGGTTATCATTTTGCCCTTAAACCAAGTCGCAAGTCACAGCAAGTGACTTCTATCCTATGCCCGCCGACCCAAACAGCATTGCTGGCGCCAAGCAAGACGATAAAGATGTCTTGCTTGAAAGACTGAACGCAACGATTCGAGCGTACAGCCGCTTTGTGCCGCGTGAGTTTCTTCACCTGATGGGCATAGACGACATCCGGACGATTGTGATCGGGCAGCAGGTCGAGCGCAAGATGACCATTCTGTTCGCCGATATCCGCAATTTCACTGCGCTGTCGGAGTCGATGAGCCCTCAGGAAAACTTCAATTTCCTCAATTCCTATCTGATTCATATGGAGCCGGTCATTACGGCGCATGGCGGTTTTATCGACAAGTTCATCGGCGACGGCATCATGGCTCTGTTTCCTGAATCGCCGGATTCGGCCTTGCGTTGCGCACTGGCGATACTCGAAAAGCTGGAAAACTACAACGCCGGAAGATTGCGCGCAGGCTATCGCCCAATCAAGATCGGCATCGGCATCAACACCGGTATCGTCATTCTTGGCACCATCGGTGGTGCCGCGCGCATGGACGGAACAGTGATTGGTGACGCTGTCAATCTGGCAGCGCGTCTGGAGCGCCTGACCAAGGACTACCAGGTATCGATTCTGATCAGCGAGTACACCCTGTATTGCCTTGAACAGCCGGAGCTCTGGTCGATTCGTTTTCTCGACCGCACTAACGTTCGCGGCAAACGCGGTACTCAATCCGTATATGAAGTCTTTAACAGCGACCCAGCCTCTTTGAGAAATGCCAAAACCGACACACTGAAAACCTTCGAAGAGGCACTGGCCTATTACCATATTGACGACATTCATACCGCGCGCGAACGACTCACAGCCTATCTTGAAACTGTGCCAGACGATGACGCTGCCTGTGTATATCTCGAACGCTGCGAGCGCCCGGTCGAAGACCTGGACTCTCTGAGAGCAGAACTGCCGACCATTTGGAGTGAAGAGTATGCCTTCGGCCCAGCGGCGGTAGACGCAGCCAACAAGAAACTTCTGGCAGAAATGAACGTGCTTGCCAGGGCCGTGAATTCAGGTGCTTTCGATCTGACCTCACGGCTGCTGGAGCAGATTCAACTGGCTGCTACCCGCGGCTTCAGGATCGAGGAAGACCTGATGCAGGAGGATGAATATCCGTTTCGCGATTTGCACATTCGACAACACCAGCGCTTTTTTGAGTATTTCGATGAGTTGCGACGCGAGATCGATCTCGGAGAAGACAATCGCATCTATCTGGCCTTTCGCATCAAGCGATTCCTGACTGGCTGGTTAATCAACCACATACTCAGTGCCGACCGCCACTATGGTCATTATCGATCTGGCCGGCGCAGCGACCCAGCACCGCTCTAAGTCACCCGAACCGGCACAAGTGCACGGAAGGTGCTATGCTTTTATTGCATTGCACCATTTTTAACGGAACTTTCCATTGACGCTGCGGAGCGTCACCATGCATAACGAACAACATTATTTACACACGCTTTTTGAACCCGAATCGATTGCCATCGTCGGGGCTTCGGAAACACCCAATTCGATCGGCTCCACTCTGGTTCGCAACATGCTCGACTCGGGCTACAAGGGCAAGCTGTTCTTTGTCAATCCGAGGCATGAAACGGTATTTGGACAGAAAACCTACCCATCGGTAGATACGATTCCGCAACGACTCGATATTGCAGTGATCTGCACCCAGGCAGACAATGTTCCCGAACTCGTCGATGCCTGCGGCCGCGCTGGTTGTCGAAACGCCATCATCATTTCCGGAGGATTCTCCGAGGTGGGAGGACGCGGCAAAACACTGGAACGCAATGCGCTGGAAAACGCCCGCCGCCATGGCATGCGCCTGCTCGGCCCCAACTGCCTGGGCATCATGCGACCGGGCAGCCAGATCAACCTGACCTTCGGCCATGGCTTTGCTCATGCCGGAACCATAGGCCTGATTTCTCAATCGGGCGCCCTGTGCACAGCAATTCTCGATTGGGCGTTACCGAACAAGGTCGGGTTCTCCAACGTCGTCTCGCTGGGCGCAGAGGGCGATATCGACTTTGGCGAAGTGCTTGATTACATGGTTTCAGACCCGCGTACTGAAAACATTTTCCTTTACATCGAAGGCATCAAGAACGCCCGCCGCTTCATGAGCGCCCTGCGCGCAGCTGCGCGCTGCAAGCCGGTGTTGCTGATCAAGGTGGGCAAGCATCCTGCCGGCGAAAAGGCCGTGCGCTCGCATACCGGCGCACTGGTCGGGGCCGACGATGTGTTTGACGCAGCGCTGCGACGGGCCGGCGTGGTACGTCTGGCCAATGTCGGGCAGATGTATGCGGCGGCATCGGCGCTGTTTTCCCACTTCCGGCCGCGTGGCAAACGGCTGGCAATCATTACCAACGGTGGCGGCCCAGGCGTCATGGCGGCCGATCATGCTGCTGACATTGATATCCCGCTGGCGCAACTTTCTCCTGCCACCATCGCTCGTCTCAATGAGTGTCTCCCCGCCACCTGGTCCAAATCCAACCCGATCGATATTCTTGGCGACGCCGATCCCACGCGCTATGGTCAGGCACTTCAGGCCTGTATCGAAGATGATGGCATTGATGGCGTGATGGCGATCCTGACACCGCAGGCAATGACCGACCCGACCCAGGCCGCGCGCACGGTGATCGAGATTGCGCGACGCAGCGACAAGCCTCTGGTGACCTGCTGGATGGGCGAGGAACAAGTGAGTGAAGCGCGCAAACTGTTCCGGGGTGCGGCCATTCCGACGTTCCGCACGCCGGAGCCTGCGGTTGATCTGTTCTCGCACGTCTCCAACTACTATCGCAATCGGCAATTGCTGATGCAGACGCCACCCTCAATTTCGGAACAAGCCCCGCCACGCCTCGAATCGGCGCGTCTGGTCATCGAAACTGCGCTGATGGAAGGACGCAAGGTACTCAGCGAAATGGAATCGAAGGCCTTGCTGGCATCATTCCGGATTCCGATTGCTCAAACCATGGTCGCCCGATCGGCATCCGAGGCCATGGTGCTCGCCGAAGAACTCGGACTGCCGGTGGTGATGAAGATCGATTCGGCCCAGATCACGCACAAGAGCGACTCAGGAGGTGTGCGACTGAATCTGAACAGCCTCGCCGCCGTCCGCGATACCTGGCTGGAAATCATGGCCGAGGTTAAAAGGAATCGTCCCGACGCACACATCAACGGTATTGCTATCGAACCAATGATCCAGAAAGCCAACGGCCGCGAACTGATGGTCGGCATGGTGCGCGACAAGATTTTCGGTCCAACTATCGTTCTGGGTCCGGGTGGCACCAATGTCGAGGCATACAATAGCGATCGCGCCGTGGCGCTTCCGCCATTGAACTCGATCCTGATCGCCGACATGCTGGCGTCCACGCGAACCACGGCACGCCTTGGCGAGTTCCGCAACATGCCGCCAGTCAACATGGCGGCCATCGAAACCGTTCTGCTGCGGGTTTCGGCCATGGTCTGCGAACTGCCGTGGATCAGCGAAATGGATATCAATCCGCTGATTGTTGATGAAAACGGTGCAGTCGCCGTCGACGCACGCATCACCATTGAAAACCTGCCGATTACCGCAGGCCGCTATGACCACATGGCGATCCATCCCTACCCGTCGCACCTGCAGACCAGTTACAAGGCCAAGGATGGCAACGTGGTTACCATTCGTCCGATCAAACCCGAAGACTTCCGCATGGAACAGGAATTCGTCAAGGAACTGTCGCCCGAGTCGCGCTACATGCGTTTCATGAACACCATCCGCGAAGTTTCACCCTCCCAATTGATACGGCTGACTCAAATTGACTACGACCGTGAAATGGCCTTCGTCGCAACGATCGATAGCGAAGGAGTGGAAAAAGAAGTCGGCGTTGTACGTTACGCCACCAGTCCCGACGGAGAGTCCTGCGAATTCGCCATCGTCGTTGCCGACGACTGGCAGGGCAAGGGGCTCGCACGCCGCCTGATGGGACTGCTGATCGACACGGCGCGCAATAGTGGTTTGCGTTACATGCATGGCGATTTCCTGTCCGAGAATGGCCGCATGCTGGCTTTCGTCGCCAGCCTGGGCTTTGTCCTTTCCGCCCATCCCGAAGACCACGGCCTCAAGCGCGGCGTGATGGTACTGAATTAGTCACCAAGCGGCCAGGTCATGACGAATCCCGCGAAGAATTTCGAGCAAAGCGAGCTTACTTTTAGCCCCGCCCTGGGGCGGGGATGGGAGTGGGGGACCTTCAATTCGCCCTTCCGGCCAAGCAGCAAAAAACTTCATCGAAGCTTCCCCTGCTTGGTTCCGGCTTGGCCGTCTTAGATCAATGGCCGATCTCGCCAGATGTCCGTGGTGCGGTAGCGACCCCTTGTACACGGCCTATCACGACACCGAATGGGGCGTGCCCTGCCATGACGAATGCACTCTGTTCGAATTTCTGATTCTGGAGGGCGCACAAGCGGGTTTGTCGTGGATCACGGTTCTCAGGAAGCGCGAAAACTATCGGCGCGCATTCGATGGTTTCGATCCCGAGAAAATCTCCCGCTACGATGAAAAAGACGCAGCACGACTTCTCAACGATGCCGGCATCATCAGGAACCGGCTGAAAATTGCCGCCAGCATTGCCAATGCCAAGGCCACTCTCGCGCTCTACGAGCAAGGCGGGACGCTGGATCAGCTGCTTTGGCAGTTTGTCGATGGCAAACCACGAATCAACCGGTGGCGATCAATGGCGGAGGTACCCGCCATTACACCCGCCGCCGAAGCGATGTCAAAAGAACTCAAGCAACGCGGATTTCGATTCATCGGCCCAACCGTCATGTATGCCCACATGCAAGCGACCGGCATGGTCAATGATCATCTGCTCAACTGCCACCGTCACGCCGCACTGAGTTGATAATCCCAGTCGCCCGATAGCTCAAGCGGGCTGCGCATTTCCGCCAATAGGCGCATACTGAATCTGGTTACAATAGAAGCCACCTCTGCCATATGGCCTTCTGCTTACATTGCGCATGCAAATCGGCTTCGAAACCATCCGCGAGATCCTCGAACACCGCCTGCATCAAGAGGACATCGAGCGGTTATTGCAAGGGCTTGACGAGTCAGGCAAGGCTCAGCTGTTCTTCCGTATTTCCGAACTATTGCGCCGTACTTCGGCCCTGGCGGACATCGCCAATCGCGTCTCCGACAGTCTGTCACTGGATGTCTTGTTTCCGCGATTGATGGAGGTCGTCACCGAGGCTTTGAATGCCGAGCGCAGTTCGCTGTTCCTGTTTGACCCGGAGACCAATGAGCTGTTCTCACGAGTCGTGCAGGGAGACGCGATAGGCGAAATCCGCTTTCCGAGTCACCTGGGCGTCGCCGGTTCGATATTCACCAGCGGCCAGGCGGAGATCATTACCAACGCCTACGCCGATCCGCGATTCAACCAGGAAGTTGACCGGCGCACGGGTTTCAGGACGCGCAACATTCTTTGCGTTCCGATCCGCAACAAGAATCGCGATGTCATTGGTGTCACTCAGGTCCTGAACAAACTTGCAGGAGAATTCGACAGCGAAGATCAGCGGCTACTGGAAGGTTTGTCGCTGCAGGCCTCGGCCGCGCTCGAAAACGCGCGCCTGTTCGAGAAAGTGGAACGTCAGCAACGCGAGGAGGCGATGCTGCTGGAAGTCAGCATTTCCATCGTTTCGGAAATCCATCTCGACCCGCTATTGACGAAGATCATGTCGGCGGCCACCACCATGCTCGACGCGGACCGCGGCAGCCTGTTTTTATACGACCCGAAAACCGACGAGCTGGTTTCCCGTGTGGCCGGCGGCATTGCCGGCGCCGGGATTCGTTTTCCGGCGAATGCCGGCATTGCCGGAGAATGTTTCAGCAGTGGCGCCGTCATCAACATCGCGGACGCCTACAACGACCCGCGCTTCAATCCGGAGTTCGATCGCCAGACAGGCTACCGGACCCACAGCATTCTTTGCATGCCCATCGTCGCCCACGGCGAACACAAGCTTGGCGTCATGCAGATTCTCAATCGCAAGGGAGGCGAGTTCGGCAGCGCCGATGAAAGACGCCTGCGCGCATTCTCGGCCCAGGCCGCCGTCGCAATCGAAAATGCGCAGCTTTTTCAGGATGTCACGGAAGAACGCAACTACAATGAAGCCATCCTGCACAGCATGAACAACGCCGTGTTGACGCTTGATGTCAACGGCACAATACGCAAGGTAAACGAATCGGCGCGACGCATCCTGCGCCGCGAAGATGCGGATTTACTGGGGCACAAACTGGATACCCGGTTTATCGGTCGCAACAACTGGGTCGCCAACAGTCTGGAAAAAGTGCGCGCCTCGGGCAATACCGACACCACGGTCGATACCGATCTGTTTGTCGAAGGGACTGAGGCTGTCTCGGTGAATCTCACCACGGTGCCGCTGACCAGTACCCGCAACGAACCCATCGGCTTCATGTTGATGATGGAAGACATTACCCGCGAAAAGCGGCTGCGCAACACCATGTCGCGCTACATGAGCAAAACCGTGGTAGACCAGCTGCTCGAAAGCGGCGAGGCGGTTCTTGGTGGCACCGGGCGCGACGTCAGTGTGTTGTTTTCGGACATTCGCGGCTTTACCTCGATTTCCGAACGCCTCGGCGCCAAGGATACGGTGGCATTGCTCAACGAATACTTCACCGACATGGTGGACATCGTTTTTGCCCACAACGGTGTGCTCGACAAATACATCGGCGACATGATCATGGCCGTCTTCGGCTCGGTAATGCAAAGTGACGACGACGCCAGCAATGCCGTTCTGGTCGGCAACCGGATGATGACGGCCCTGCACCAGCTCAATCAGCGCCGCGCCGCGCGCGGTGGCGAGGTGATACGGATCGGCGTCGGTATCAGCACGGGCAATGTGGTGGCGGGAAATATTGGATCGCTGAAACGCATGGAGTACACCGTGATTGGCGACCGGGTCAACCTCGCCGAACGCCTGGAAAGTGCCAACAAATTCTATGGCACCTCGATCCTGGTTTGCGACGCAACCTACGCCGCCATCAAGGACCACTCGATCGCGCGAGAAATTGATCTGATTCGGGTGCGCGGCCGAAGCATGCCGACGGCAATCTATGAGGCGCTTGACCATCACACCGAAGACAGCTTTCCGCATCTGCAGGACGTTCTGGGTGCCTTTAACGAAGGTCTGCTACTTTATCGCCAGCTCGACTGGGTCGGCGCCGAACGCTGCTTTCGCCAGGTGCTGAAGGGTAATCCGCAGGACAATCCGTCCAGGATATATCTTGAACGCTGCGAGATCTATCGCAACTCACCACCGCCAAAAGAATGGGACGGGGTATGGACGATGGCAAACAAGTAATTGAAAAGCGGCTGCCTTTTTTTGACTGAGGCCATGTAGCTTAATGACCAGACAACAAAGCCGAACCTGACGATGGAACTTTCATCCCTGCTTGCACATCACGCGCGCTATCGTCCCCTCGCCACTGCCGTGGTTTTCGACGATCAGCGCCTGGATTATCGTAGCTTCAATGCCAGGGTCAATCGAACGGCACATATGCTGCTCGGGTTGGGGGTGGCAAAAGGCGAGCGCGTTGCCGCGCTGCTGCCCAACACCCTGGAACTGTTGGAACTCTACTGGGCCTGCGCCAAAATCGGCGCCGTGGCGGTGCCCCTGTCACCGCTCCTGACGGGCGTGGGACTGTCCAATCTGATCAACGACGCAGGCGCCGTCTGCCTCGTCACCCAGCAAAGTCTGCTGCCCGTGGTCGAAGGCGTATTGCCGGAACTGACAACGCTATCCGCGGCACGCGTGCTACTGATCGACGGCGATAGCGCTCCCTGGGAAAACTATGCCGCGCTGACCGCTGCCGCGCCCGACAGCGAGCCGCCCTCGGCCGAAGTCACCGCCGACGATCTGATCAACATCATGTACAGCTCGGGCACTACAGGCCTGCCCAAGGGCATCATGCACAGCCACCGAGTACGCTCGATGTATGCGCTGCTGCTGGGCGCAGCCTGGCGCATGACGCCCGAATCGGTGGTACTGCACGCTGGCGCGATCGTATTCAACGGTGCCTTCGTCACGCTGATGCCGGCGTTTCATCTCGGCGCCACCTACATCCTGCACCGTCAGTTCGATGCTGCGGCAATGATCGAGACCATAGCCGCAGAAAAAGTCACTCACATCATGGTGGTGCCTGCGCAGATCATCGCCCTGCTGGATGCACCCGAATTCAATGCCGAAAAACTTGCCTCACTGCAAATGATTCTCTCGCTCGGCGCGCCCCTGGCGCAGTCGCGAAAAGACCAGCTTAACCAGCTCCTGCCTGGCCGCTTCCACGAACTTTACGGTTTGACGGAAGGCTTCATCACCATTCTCGACAAGACCGATTCCATCCGCAAGGCCGGTTCGGTGGGCTGCCCGCCTCCATTCAGTGCGGTTCGTATCGTCGACGAAGCCGGCAAGGATCTGCCACCGGGAGAGCCGGGAGAGATTGTCGGCCGCGGTCCTTTCGTCATGCAAGGCTACTGGGGCAAACCGGATCTCACGGCCGAAACCTTGGGCGATGGATGGGTATACAGCGGCGACATCGGTTATCTGGACGACGAAGGATATCTTTATCTGGTCGATCGCAAGAAAGACATGATCGATTCGGGCGGGGTAAAGGTCTATCCGCGCGATGTCGAGGAAATCGCCTCTGCCCATCCCGATGTGGCTGAAGTCGCGGTGTTCGGCATTCCCCACGAAACCTGGGGCGAAACGCCACTTGCCGCGGTAGTCTTAAAACTCGGCTCTCACACTACGGCAGACCAGTTGCGCGACTGGATCAACCAGCGCGTTGCAGCGCGCTATCAGAGAGTTAGTGCCGTTGTCATTCTGCCGAGCTTTCCGCGCAATGCGGCCGGCAAGACACTGAAGCGCGAACTGCGCGATCCCTACTGGGCCGGACGATCTAAGCAGCTATAGGCACCGGCCGGGCCGGTTTCCGCCCCATGGCCAATACCGTCAGCACCGCCATTATCTGAAGCAGCGCCACGCCGGGCAATACGCCGTTGCGACCGCCGGCATCAAGCAACATGCCAAAGGCCAGCGGGCCCATGGCAAGACCCACATCGAGCCCGGAATAAACAAAGCCGTAAACCCGGCCGAATGCCGGCGAGGCATTGCCTCCGACCAGCGAATCGGTAGCGACACGGCGCACCAGCAAATCGCGCGAGGGTCCGGCCAGGCCCACGCCGATGCCGATGCCGACCATCAGGGGCAATACGCTCCAGGCGGGAGGCAGACCGGTCGCCAGTATCGACGCGAACACTGCCGACCCGACCAGCGCGGCACCGACCGCACGCTCATGCGCTTCGACTTTTGCCGCGACAAAGCCACCGACCACCATGCCGGCCGCCGACCCCAGCAAATAGCCTGTCAATGCCGCCACACCCGCAGCGGCAGAAATTCCGTAGATCACGCCCAGCACCGGTGCGGAAAAACTCTGCAAGCCACCAAACGCGGCGGTAATCAACAGAAAGAAGGCAAACGCCAGCCAGATCACCGGTGTGCCCAGAAAGGCAAAAGTCGCGCCGACTGCCGTCTCGCCAGCGCCGACTTTTGGCATGTCGTCATCCAGCAGCGGTCGAGCGAGCCGTAACGCCACCACTGAAGCCACCGCCACCGCTGCGGCCACCACTCCGGCGATTCGCCAGTTTCCCATAGCCAGCGCCATCCCCGATATTGTCGCGCCAAGGGCCCAGCCAAGATTGCCCGACAAGCCATGAACCGAAAATGCGTGACCCAGACGAGGCGGCGACACTTTCTTGTTGAGCAGCGAAAAATCCGAAGGATGAAAAACGGCATTGCCCAGCCCGGCGAGTGCCGCCGCCAGCAGCAGCATCGGATAGTTGAGCGCCACCGCCAGCGCCACACCGGACGCCGCCAGCAGGCTCACTCCAGCCATCAACACGCGACGCGCGCCGTAGCGATCGACCAGTATCCCGGCAAAGGCCTGGCCGAGACCGGAAATGGTGAAGAACACGGTCATCAGAAATCCGGCCTCGGTGTAGCCAAAACCGAAGTCGGGCATCAAGAGCGGAAACAGCGGAGGTAACAAAAGATGAAACAAATGCGAGGTGGCGTGAGCCACGCCAACCAGCGCAATCACTGCAGCATCGGCACGGACGGAGGATTTGATGTTCATAAAACAATGCTACCCGATATCAATGGCTGAAACATCTGCTGACACTCGATTACAGATTCGGGCGAACGGTCCCTCTATCTTGCGGACCAAGGGCAGCGCATCGGCGCCACCCGCCAACCGATGAGGAGAACACCATGAACGTAAAAACCCGGCAACTCAGCATGATCGCCACCTCTCTGCTCGCCCTGGCCGTATTCGCGCCGACGACTCATGCCCAGGACGCAGACGAACGGAACCCGCGTGGCGAAATACGTCAGGACAACCGTGAAATTCGCGAGGACCGGCGCGAAATTCGTCAGGATAATCGTGAGGTTCGGCAAGACAAGCAAGAACTCCGCCGCGACTATCGCGAACTGGCCGGCGACCGCGCCGACTTGCAGCGCGCCAAGGCCCAGGGCGACATCGCCGGCGTTCGCAACGAACGCAAGGAAATCCGCAACGACAAGCGGGAAATCCGCCAGGATCGGGCCGAGTTGAAACAAGACAAGCAGGAACGCCGACAGGATAGAGCCGAGCTACGTCAGGATAAGCAGGAACGTCGGCAGGACCTGCGCCAGAACCGCACGGACCATCGTCAGGACCGGCACGCCGGGCGTTCGGATCGGAGCGACAGAAGCTCACGGGTAGAGCATCGCCAGGACAGGCGTGAAGCCCGCAGCGAACACCGTCAAGACCGGCGTGAGGTACGCAGCGAGCATCGCCAGCAGGCTCCGGGAGCCCGCTCAAATCCCTCACGCAACGTGAGTTGGCAAGCGCCGGGCCGCTCGCAAAACAGTGGCAATCACTTCGGCAACTCGCAGCAAAACAACGGTCGACATATGGGCGCGCAGCGAAGCCGGAACAACGGTCAACGCGGCTGACAGTGTTCAGGTCTTGCGCGGCACCAGATGCTCGCGCAGCCAGGCGGCGAACTCGGCTTCTTCGAGTTCGCCGGCGGCGAGGGACAGGACCACAAGAGTCGCTTCCGCCTGAGTCGCGACGAGGCGATAGCCATTCAGCGCCAGGAACAAACCGACAGAAAGAAACGCGGCCCGCTTGTTGCCATCAACAAATGGATGATTCTGTGATATTCCGCAACCATAGGCCGCCGCCAACTCTGCCACGTCCGGCTCTCCATAGGCCGCATGGTTCTTCGCACGCGCCAGCACGGAATCGAGCAACCCTTCATCACGCATTCCCGCGGCGCCACCGTGTTCGGCCAGGCTCTCGCCATGCAGGAGCAGCAGCGCCTGCTTGTCGATCCAGCGCCAGTTCATTTGGCCAATGCGTGAAAAGTATCGCGAAACTCGCGCATGAAATCACGACCGGCTGTCATCTGTTCTTCGAGCGCCGGGTCATAGGGCGTGACAACGTAGCCTTCGGGCGTTTCAGTTAAAAAAACTGACTCGCCTTTCTCAACTTTCAAGTTGGCGAGCACCTCCTTGGGCAGGATGACGCCGACGGAATTACCGATCTGGGTGAGTTTGAGGACGTGCATGGCAGGCTCCGGCGTAGTTATAACGGTTGTTATACTACGCCCGAGCCGTGCCGGTTTCAAGCCTTTTTGAAGCTGAGTTGCCCCTTGCTGACATCCACCTTGACACGGTCTTTGGCGCCGACCGTGCCATCGAGAATCAAGCGCGACAGCGGGTTCTCGATGCGCTCCTGAATCGCGCGCTTCAGGGGCCGGGCGCCGAATACCGGATCGAAGCCCGCCTCGGCGATCTGCGCCAGTGCGGCATCGGTAACCTCCAGCGTCATGTCCAGCTTCGCCATGCGTTTTTCCAGGAACTGCAACTGGATGCGCGCAATGCCGGCGATGTGCTTTTCGTCCAGCGCATGGAACACCACGATCTCGTCGATGCGGTTCACAAACTCCGGACGGAAATGCGTCTTCACCTCTCCCATCACAGCCATCTTGACCACCTGGTAGTCCGAGCCCGACATCTGCTGGATCATCTGGCTGCCCAGGTTTGAGGTCATGACAATCACCGTGTTCTTGAAATCCACGGTGCGCCCCTGCCCGTCGGTCATGCGACCGTCGTCGAGTACCTGCAGCAGCACGTTGAACACATCCGGGTGGGCCTTCTCGACTTCGTCGAACAGGATCACGGAATAGGGTTTGCGTCGTACCTGTTCGGTAAGGTGACCGCCTTCCTCATAACCGACATAGCCCGGCGGCGCGCCGATCAGCCGCGCTACGGAATGCTTCTCCATGAACTCGCTCATATCGATGCGAATCAGATGGTCTTCGGCATCGAACAGGAACTCGGCCAGTGCCTTGCACAGTTCGGTCTTGCCGACTCCGGTAGGCCCCAGAAACAGGAACGAACCATAGGGCCGGCTTTCTTCTGACAGGCCGGCGCGCGAACGGCGGATGGCATCCGACACCAGGCGCACCGCTTCGTCCTGCCCAACCACCCGGTCGTGCAGTTTGTCTTCCATTTTGAGCAACTTGTCGCGCTCACCCTGCATCATCTTGGAAACCGGGATGCCGGTGGCGCGTGACACCACTTCGGCGATTTCCTCGGCGCCGACCTGGGTGCGCAGCAAGCGATTCGTACCCGTCTCGCCAGAGCCGATTTTTTCATTCACCATATCCGCCGCCTTCAACTGCTCCTCAAGCTTGGGCAGCGTGCCGTATTGCAGTTCGGCGAGTTTGTCGAAGGCGCCCTTGCGCTGCAGCTCCGCCATTTCCACGCGCAGCTTTTCGATCTCTTCCTTGATATGGGTCGAGCCCTGCAGCTGCGCCTTCTCGGCGCGCCAGATCTCGTCGAGGTTGGCGTATTCGCGCTCGAGCTTGTCGATCTCGTCCTTGATCAGCAACAGGCGCTTTTTCGACGCCTCATCCTTTTCCTTCTTGACCGCTTCGCTCTCGATCTTCAACTGGATCAGGCGCCGCTCGAGCTTGTCCATTACCTCGGGCTTGGAATCGATTTCCATCTTGATGCGCGCCGCCGCCTCGTCGATCAAGTCGATGGCCTTGTCCGGCAAAAAGCGGTCGGTAATGTAGCGGTGCGAGAGTTCTGCTGCCGCGACGATGGCCGGGTCGGTAATGTCCACGCCGTGGTGCACCTCGTACCGCTCCTGAAGGCCGCGCAGAATTGCAATGGTCGCCTCAACCGACGGCTCATCCACCTGCACCTTCTGGAAACGCCGCTCCAGCGCGGCATCCTTCTCGATGTACTTGCGGTATTCGTCGAGCGTCGTCGCCCCGATGCAATGCAGCTCGCCACGCGCCAGAGCGGGCTTGAGCATATTTCCGGCATCAATGGCCCCCTCGGCCTTGCCGGCACCCACCATGGTGTGCATTTCGTCGATGAAGAGAATGATGCGGCCTTCGTCCTGCGCCACCTCTTTCAGCACCGCCTTCAAGCGTTCCTCGAACTCGCCGCGATACTTGGCACCGGCCAGCAGGCCGGCCATGTCGAGCACCAGCACACGCTTGTTTTTCAGCGTCTCGGGCACCTCGCCATTGACGATGCGCTGCGCCAGCCCCTCAACAATCGCTGTTTTTCCAACACCGGGTTCGCCGATCAGCACCGGGTTGTTCTTGGTGCGGCGTTGCAGGATCTGGATGCTGCGGCGAATCTCGTCGTCGCGCCCGATCACCGGGTCCAGCTTGCCCTGCCGGGCGCGCTCGGTAAGATCGAGGCAATACTTGTTGAGCGCCTCGCGCTGGCCTTCGGCGTCCTGTGAATCGACATTCTCGCCGCCGCGCACCGCTGTCAGTGCCTCTTCCAGCGCCTTGCGATTCAATCCGGCCTCTTTCAGCAATCGACCGCATTCGCCTTTGTCCTGAGTCAGCGCCAGCAAAAACATCTCCGAGGCGATGAACTGGTCGCCGGCTTTCTGCGCTTCCTTGTCGGTAATGTTGAGCAAATTGGACAAATCGCGGCCGATGCTGACATCGCCGCCGTGGCCCTCCACCTTGGGCATGCGCTCCAGCGCCTTGGCCAGTTGCACCTTCAGCCCGCCGGCATTGACCCCGGCGCGCGCCAGCAAGGATGTGGTGCTGCCGTCATCCTGGTTGAGCAGCGCCAACAGCAGGTGCTGCGGTTCGATGAACTGCTGATCGTTGCCCACCGCCAGACTCTGGGCATCGGCCAGCGCCTGCTGGAACTTGGTCGTGAATTTGTCGATACGCATGGAAGCCGCCTCAAAAGATTGTCATTGCTCTGCACATGGGGATTGCCGGAGCGAATTCAATCCATGGCGGACATCCAATAACTTGCAGTCCGTCAACTTTCAATGAATTTTGCGATGAGTGACTACTGGCGTCTTCCTTCCTGGCTCTGGAAATACACCGCTTTTCGCGCGCGCATCACTTCACCGAGCGGGCGATGCGCCATCAGCGCACTCCAGGGATCGAACGCAGCCGCCTCGATGGAGTCCGCCAGGGATTGGCCTTCGGCCGACTGAGGGTCTTGCTGCGGCAGCGTCAACACCGCCACCGTGTGATAAGGCGCCACCGATTGAAACCATTCAACCGAAGCATCCTCGATCGGCGTTTGCTCCTCATCGACAAAGAACTGCAACTGCAGTTCAAAGCGCAGCGGCGCATCGACCAGACGACCCCGGACGTCATTCGCCCAATTCGCGGCCGCGCCTTTCTTGACGTCCTTGCTGGCGGCCTGCAGGCGCACCCGCGCCGCATACGGCCCGCAGGCGATCGGCGCTGCGGAATAAAAGCGCTCGGTGGCAAAACCCGTAAATGGAGCACCAAGGGACTTGGCCAGCCCCACCATCAAACCCATCCCACCGAAAACACCGTAGCGTGAAACCAGGTAGCCGAACAGCGCGCCGGGTCCCTTGGCCATGTTTTTAACCAGCCCGACAAACTCGTCGGGCCCGGCAAAGGCAAAAGTCGAATGATTGATCAACAAAAAGTCCTGACTCTCGGTTGAGCCTGATCCAAGCGCACCGGGCCCGTCAACACCCCGAACCTTGATCGCGAAGCCGCGTACATCGGGCTTGCGATCCCCCTGGCGATCCGTGCCGCCATTGGACAGGCGAACCCAGGCGTCGTAAGTGGCCGGAGTCGCAAACAAGCCGTGGCGGGCGTATTCGGGCAAATCGGCCAGGACTTCCAGGCTGCCATGCAACCCCAGCAACTGCTTGCGATGCAAGGCCCGCCCCTTGCCGTACTTTGCCGACTTGGCTGCCTGAATCTGCGCGAAATCTCGCGCGTAACCCGCATGGCGCTCCGCTTCGTCGGCTGCAATACGTTCTTTCCATTCGGTGCTGGGTATGGCCATCGTACTTCTCCTGTAAAAGAGCCGAGGAAATGTTTATCAAGTCCAAATTCGTCATTCCGGCGAAAGCCGGAATCCAGAAGAATCAAGACACTGGACACCGGCTTTCGCCGGTGTGACGGCTTATTCAGTGTTTCCCTAAAGCAGCAGCAAGCTCAGCAAGCCAAGCAGGGCCGGCCCAGCCTGAATGTACAGGATGGTTTTTTTGACGGTCATGCCGCCGTAGATTCCGGCCACCACCACGCAGGCCAGAAAGAACATCTGAATATGCACGCCGGCGGCGGCATTCGGATAGACCAGCCCCCACAACAAGCCTGCTGCCAGAAAGCCGTTGTATAGCCCCTGATTCGCCGCGAGGACCTTCGACGCTTCGGCCTTTTCCGCCGTGTTGCCGAAGATTTTTAGACCCTTCGGTTGGGTCCAGAGGAACATCTCAAGGTAAAGGAAATAGAGGTGCTCAATTGCCACCAGCAGCACCAGCGCCGTCGCCAGAATTTTCATGATTTGCCCCTGAACGTCTGAACCCGTCTTATACGCCGATCGACGAACGAATCAATAGCGGCGTCGGCGCATCACGATGCAATGGACCGTCCGTATCACCTGATGCCGCTGGCAATCCGTAGCGTCATTGAATTTGGATTTGACATACCGCAATCACGGTACTTGAATTGATGTTTGCATATTGTTGACATTTGCATAGCAATCGCGAGCATCATTATGCTGCAGCGCAATATGCAAAAGCAACGTTGGAGGCTGTGACAATGACATCACGAACCATTCTGATCGTCGATGACGAGCCGGCGAATCTTTTCCTCCTGAGTCACCTGCTGGAACCCGACTATCAGGTGCGAGCCGCCAACTCGGGCGCCAGCGCCCTGAGTGCGGCAGCCGGCACACCCCCGCCCGACCTGATGCTGCTCGACGTGATGATGCCGGGCATGGACGGCTATGCCGTATTGACGAAGCTGCGCGAAAACCCGGCAACGTCCGACATTCCGGTGATTTTTCTCACCGCCCTGGCGGAAGTGAAAGACGAAGAGCGCGGCTTGCAGCTCGGCGCGGTCGATTACATCCATAAACCCATCAGCCCGCCCATCGTGCTGGCCCGTGTCCGCACCCATCTTGAACTCAAGCTTGCCCGCGATCTCCTGACCAACGAAAACGCCGCCCTCGAGGCCGAAGTCGCACGGCGCATGGAGGAAAACGATCTGACCCAGACCGTCAGCATCCGCGCCCTGGCCCGCCTGGCCGAGGTGCGCGATCCGGAAACCGGTGGCCACATCCTGCGCACCCAGGCCTATGTCCGGCAAATGGCCCTCGGCCTGCGCGAACATCCGCGCTACGCCGACACCATGACGGATCGCTACGTCGACCTGCTGGCACGCTCCGCGCCCCTGCATGACATCGGCAAGGTCGGCATTCCCGACGCCATCCTGCTCAAGCCCGGCGAGCTCACCGCCGAGGAATGGACGATCATGCAGACCCATGCCAGGCAGGGCAGCGACGCCATTGAACGGGCGGAGGGCGACATCAGGAAACATCTGGAGTTTCTTTCGGTCGCCAAGGAAATCGCCCACTGGCACCATGAAAAATGGGATGGCAGCGGTTACCCCGACGGCCTGGCGGGCGAGTCCATCCCCATCGCGGCGCGACTGATGGCGCTGGCGGATGTGTTCGATGCCTTGATCTCGGTACGGGTGTACAAGCCGGCAATGCCATTCGACGAAGCCCGCGCGATCATTACCGAGGGCCGCGGCAAGCAGTTCGACCCCGACGTAGTGGATGCGTTTCTTGCCCGCTTTGACGAGTTCGTCGCCGTGGCCGAGGAATACAAGGAGGACGGCGCCACGTGAAAATCGATTTCGTCCTCGGCCTGCGCGGTAGGCTGATCCTGCTGCTGCTGGCGGCGTTCACCGCGCTGACCGGCATGAGCCTGTGGCATCTGATCGAGCACCGTGAGAAACTGTTAAGCCATGTCTCGGCAGGCCTTCTCGATAACGCGAGGCTGATTGCCGCCCGCCAGCAGCACATCGCCACGCGAGCCGAGGCGATCCTGAACGGACTGATGCTGAGACCGGAATTGGCACCGGACGTACCCGCCGGGACCTGTGCGCAGTTCCTCACGGCGCGCCTAACGCAGGCACCTGAGTTTATCCAGGCCGGCCGCGTACGGCCGGCCGGCGATGTTTCCTGCGCCGCAGTGCCTGCCACCGACCACGTAAGCGTTGCCGACCACAGCTGGTTTCAGCAGGCACTCAGGTCTCACGACATGGTCGTCAGCGACGTGCTCATTGGGCGCATCCTCAAGCGCCCGACCATCGCCTTCGCCAAGGCCCAGCGCGACACAGCCGGACGCGTCACCGGCGTGTTCTATCTGGCGCTAGACCTGACCTGGCTGCACCACGACCTGACGGAGACCAGGCTGCCGGAAGGCGCCCAGCTGACGGTCGTCGACGCCGGAGGTGACGTCGTCGTGCGCCACCCCGACCTGAATGATCTCACCGGCAAGAACATCGCCGATCAGCCACTGTTCCGGCATGTCGCGGCCGCCCCAGAAGGCACGTTCGAGGAAACCGGGCTGGATGGCGTGCGTCGGCTCTACGCCTTCACGCCGCTGCCGGAAACGGCATCCGGCCGCTTGACCCTGTGGCTGAGCCTGCCGAAAGCGGTGGTGGCCGCCCCCGTGGAACGCGAATTGTGGAGCAGCCTCGCCTTCGCGCTGGGTATGCTCGTCATTACACTGGGGCTGCTGATGCTGGTCGGCAACCGGATGGTGGTGCGTCCGCTGATGACGATGATGCGGAAGACGGAACGTTTCCGCGCCGGCGACCATGCGGTGCGCACCGGCCTGCCGCATACCCGCGACGACATCGGGCAACTGGCGCGCATGCTGGACGAAACGGCAGATGCCGTGCAGGACGGCGAGCGCAAGCTCGCCTTCTCCAACCGCGCCCTGCGCGTGCTCTCGGCCGGCAACCGGACCCTGTTAAGGAGCAAAGCCGAACAGGAGTTGCTGGAACAGATGTGCCACGCCATCGTCGAGGCCGGCGGCTACCGCATGGCCTGGGTCGGTTACGCCGAGGCCGACAAGCGTGTGAAACTGGTGGCCTCCGCCTGCACCCCGGTGGACTTCACCGACAGCCTGGACATCTCCTGGGACGACACCGAGTCAGGACGCGGGCCGACCGGCACGGCGATCCGCAAGGGCGTCGCCGTCGCCGTCAACGACACCCTGACCGACCCGGCCTACGCGCCCTGGCGGGAGCAGGCGCGCCAGGCCGGCTATGCCTCCTCGCTGGCCCTGCCGCTGCGAATCAAGGACAAGGTCATCGGTGCGATCACCCTCTGTGCCACCGAGCCGGATGCCTTCGACGCGGACGTGGTCGCCCTGCTCAACGAATGCGCCGACGACCTCGCCTTCGGTATCGCCGCGCGCCGCGCCGATACCGAACTCCAAGACACCCAGGAGGCCCTGCGAGTTGTCGAGGATCGCTTCCGCCAGGTGGCCACGGCCAGCCTCGACGCCCTGTTCATCCTGGTCAGCCTGCGCGATGCGCAGGGCGCAATCGTCGATTTCGAATTCATCGACGTGAACCCGAACGGCGAAGTCCTGCTGGGCCGATCGCGGGACGAGGTCATCGGCCAAAAGCTGTGCGAGATGATCCCCATCAACCGCACGGACGGTTTCTTCGACAAGTATGTCGCCGTTGTGGAAACCGGCACGCCGCTGGAAGAAGAGTTCCCCATCGATACGCCAGAAATCCACGCCAAATGGCTGCGCCACCAGATCGTGCCGGTCGGCGACGGCATCGCCATTTTCTCGCGCGACATCACGCCCTGGAAGGAATCCGCAGCGCAAGCCCGGCGACAGGACGCACTGCGGACACAGATCCTGGAAGCGGCGGGCGAAGGCATCTTCGGGGTCGACCAAGAGGGACGCGCCACCTTCATCAACCCGGCCGCGCTCGCCATGCTGCAATGGACGGAAGCGGATCTGATCGGCGAGATCATGCATGACTTGCATCATCACACGCGCGCCGATGGCACGCCCTATCCGCACGAGGACTGCCCCCTCCACGCAGCCTACCGCGACGGCAAGATTCACCGCGTGGCCGACGAGGTGTACTGGCGCCAGGACGGCACCAGCTTCCCGGTCGAGTATGTCACCACGCCGACGCGCGACGAAGCAGGTGAGTTGACCGGGGCGGTGGTGAGCTTCAGCGACATCACGGTGCGCCGGCAGGCGGAGCAGCGGCTGGCGGAAAGCGAACTGCGCGCCCGCAGCGCCATGGAGAGCATGCGCGACGCCTTCGTCATCGTCGAGGCGGCGGGCGGCACGATCACCTACTGGAATGCCGCCGCCACGGAAATCTTCGGTTATGCGCACGAAGAGGCGATCGGCCAGGGACTTCATGAACTGCTGCCGGCACAGCGCTTCCGCAAGGCGGCGACAGCGGGCATGGAACATTTCGCCCACACCGGCGAAGGCGCGGCCATCGGCAAGACGACCGAACTGTTCGCCCTGCACAAGGACGGCCACGAATTTCCCATCGAGCTTTCGCTGTCGAGGATGGACCTCGGCGGCACACGGTACGCCATCGGCATCGCCCGCGACATCACCGAGAAGAAGGCGGCGGCGGCCGAGCTCGAAGCCCACCGCGACCATCTGGAAGAGCTGGTCGCGGAGCGCACGGCGCAACTGCGGGAAGCGCAAGGCCGGGCCGAGGCGGCGAACCAGGCCAAGAGCGCCTTCCTCGCCAACATGAGCCACGAGATCAGGACGCCGATGAACGCCATCCTCGGCCTCACCCACCTGATGAAGCGCGCCGGCACGACACCCGGGCAAACCGAGCGGCTGGACAAGATCGGCAATGCCGGGCGACACCTGCTGTCCATCATCAACGACATTCTCGACCTGTCGAAGATCGAAGCCGGCAAGCTGCAACTCGAAGCCACCAACTTCGCCCTTTCCGCCGTCCTCGACAACGTTGCCTCGATCATCAGTGAATCGGCCAGTGACAAGGGCCTGCGCGTCGAAATCGATCGCGACGCCGTCCCGGTGTGACTGCGCGGCGATCCAACCCGGGTGCGTCAGGCCCTGCTCAACCTGGCCGGCAACGCCGTCAAGTTTACCGAGCGCGGCTCGATCACCCTGTGTGCCAAACTGCTGGAAGAGCACGAAGGCGAACTGCTGGTGCGCTTCGAAGTGGCCGACACCGGTTGCGGCATTGCCGCCAAGGAAATGCCCCGGCTGTTCCGAGCCTTCGAACAGGCCGATGCCTCGACCACTCGCACGCATGGCGGCACCGGCCTCGGCCTGGTCATCACGCGGCGCCTGGCCGAAATGATGGGAGGCAAAGTCGGCGTTGACAGCACGGTGGGGGTGGGCAGCAGCTTCTGGTTCACGGTGAGCCTGCAACGCGGCCACGGCGCCGTGCCGGCTGTTCCGCCGGAGGATTCGGAGAACATCGAAGCGAAACTGCGCCGGCTGCACAGTGGCGCCAGCATCCTGCTGGCCGAAGACAACTCCATCAACTGCGAAGTGGCGCTGGAACTGCTGCAAGGCGCGGGGCTCGCCGTAGACACGGCGACCGATGGTCGTGAAGCGCTGGAGAAGGCCAAGGCAACGGCCTACGATCTGATCCTGATGGACATGCAGATGCCGAACATGAACGGGCTCGAAGCCACCCGCGCCATCCGTGAGCTGCCGGGGCGGGAAAAGACGCCCATCCTGGCCATGACCGCCAATGCCTTCGACGAGGATCGCCGGGCCTGCGAGGCGGCGGGCATGAACGATTTCATCTCCAAACCCGTCGAGCCCGATACGCTCTTCCGGACCTTGCTCAAATGCCTGTCGCGACGGTCGCCAGACAACCGTGCGCCGCTTGCGGACGCCAAGGCGATGCCCCCGCCGTCCCGGACACCCGAAACCTTGCCGGCGGCGCTGCTTGAATTCGAGGGACTGGATAGCGAAAGCGGGCTGACTGCGCTCCACGGCGACACGGACAAATACGCCGGCCTGTTGCGACAATTCATCGCCCGCCACCGCGATGACGCGATAAAGTTGCGCGAAGAACTTTCTGCCGGCGAATTCGAGGCCGCCAGGAATCGTTTGCATGCGCTCAAAGGGGTCGCGGGAACACTGGGCGCAACCGGCCTGCAAATGGCAAGCGCTGAACTTGAGCTGGCCCTGCGCGAAAACCCGACTGGCCCGATACTTCCGGCACCGCTGGAGCGCTTGCAGAGAGAACTGGCTGCGCTGGATGCGCTCATGGCGACACTGCCTGAATCGACAGAAGATGATCCTTCCGGGGAACCCACTGCGGACGACATCGAACGTGCCCTCGCGGCGCTCGGGGAACTGGAGCCGCTGCTGGCCGGCTTCAGCACCGGGGCGGGCCATTTCCTGAAGTCCAACCGCCGTTTATTGCTGGCAAGCTTTGGTGAGGATGCAAGCCGGCTCGGCCGGCAGATTGAAGAATTCGACTACCCCGCCGCCCTAAAGACACTGCAGAAACTGATGCGGCAATCTCCCGAAACCTGAAACTGGCGGGCTTCGCATCCATGCCAAAGCCATGCCGCTTGATCCAGGTCAGAGTGTCGTAAGCCATTGGTGGTACATTGCTTTCGTT
>JAIPCS010000025.1 GCA_021738105.1 Sulfuritalea sp. | reverse complement strand
CATCAATACGAAAGTCGCTAGAAAACCTGGGCGGGGCCGGCTTGTTTGCCGATGGCCGGTGCTTTGACGATACTGACAGCGCCGTGATGCATGCAGAGCAAACTCTGTTATCGACGGCGGGCATCAGTCTTGACGAAGGTAGCGAGTACCCGCTGGAGGCCTTCGACATTCTCAAAGGCATTCGACCCGATGAAAGACCGCAACTTGAAGCACTGCTGCACCGCGAAGAGTTTGAAGCGGGGGCACACATCGTTCGCGAAGGCGATGATAGCGACTTTATCTATCTGCTTGCTGCCGGGAGGGCCACTGTCTCGCGCCAAATCGAAGGACGCGTTTTGCGCTTCTCGAGCTTCGGACCCGGCATCAGCTTCGGTGAAGTCGGGTTGCTCACCGGCCGACTGCGGGGCGCCGACGTTATCGCGGAAATCCGCTGCGTGTGCTGGCGTCTGGATGGTGAGGATTTCCGGCAACTCTGCCGCAGGCAGCCCGAGCTTGGCCAGCGAATCCTGATCAACCTTTCCGTGGGAATGTCCGACATTGTTTCGTCTCTTTCCGAGATGGTGCGGGAACTCGAGGAATAGCTGACGAGTACTCGCATTAAAAATCTGACCAAGGACAGCAAGCTCATCGGCCACAAAATGGTGGCCGGTGGTCAATTTACCAGCGGTGCCCGGGGTTTCGGCACCAGCGGGTTGATCGGTCCGGGATTGATCCCTGCCGATGCTTCAGTCTCGAACACGTATACGTGGAAACTCAAGACCGAGCGTAGGAGCTTGTACAGAAAATCGGTAATTGAGAGATTTCGTTGCTGGAGTTTTGCGTTTTGTGAAAATGCCCGCTTCGAAAGTTCAGCAGCCAATGAGCGATGAATAATTATCTGCACTGACCCGACAAAGCACAGTACTATTTTTATATTCAAGTTTTTCCCTGACCACACTGTTGACGGTCACGTCCACCTTTGGATCGTGCCTCAATCTGATTAATTTTCCCCTGCGGAGGTAATAATCATGGTGTCAAAAACATTCCGGCACTTGTTTGCACTGATGATTTCATGCGCATTTTGTCTAGGATCGATTCAGGCGCATGCGAACATACTTGACAAGGCAAAAAAGGGAGTCAAGAAGGGTACATCAGCGGTCAAGTCAACCACCAAGACCGTTGTTAAAGGAACGACCAGCACGGCCAAGAAAGTCGGCGGCGCGGTGGCCGGCGGCGCTGCCGTTGCTGCGGGCGCGGTAGCCGGTGCAGCGACAACCGTCGGCAAAGGCGCAGCTAAAGCGGCCGGCGATACTTTTCACGCAGTTGACAAGACGGCACACAAGGTTGGCGACACGGTTGTCGATACCAGCGAAAAAATCGGCAAGGAAGTCAGCAAGTCCGGCGACACCGTTACACGTGAAGTCGTGAAAGACGGCAAGGTGGTGGGGCGTGTCGTCATCAAAGGCGGCAAGATTGTCGCCACGCAAACTGTCGAAGCCGGCAAGGTGGTCGCCACCAAGACTGTGGAAGGCGGCAAGTTCATCGTCAAAGGTGGCGAGATCGTCGGCCGCGAAATCGTTGTCGGCGGAAAGGTCGTTGGTAGCGAAGTCATCAAGGGTGGCAAGGTCGTCGGACATACGGTTGTCGAGGCGGGCAAATACGTCGTCAAGGCCGGCGAGTTTGTACTTAACGGTTTGACCGCCGAAGTCTGCAAGGCCACCATGGCCGCACTGAAAGGCGCCACCAAGATCAAATTGCCGGCCGTTCCCGGCATGCCGGGCCTGCCGAACTTCGAAAAGGTCATGTCCGACCTGATGGCGAAAACCAATGCCCAAAAAGCCCTTTTCAAGAACGCCGGGAAGAAGAACGAAGTTCTGAACCTTGCGGCGAACGGCATAAGCGCATCAAAAGACGTGATTGCCGAGATGAAGCGCCTGGAAGCGCAAATGAAATCGACGGCCGGCAAAGTCAAGGATTTGTTCAGCGAAAGCAACTTCTGTACGGCGTCAGCTTCCTCCATCGACAAGAAGCTTGCCGATCTCGGACTACGGCCGAGCTTTGCCAGGAAATCAGCCTTCCTTGACAACGGCTTTTTCATCCGCGAAGCCAATGCGGCGACCGACCATTTCTTTATGGCCTATAACCTTTCAGGCTCCGCCGCCTATGGCATCGGCGCCGGCCTGACGCTGTCGATCATCACCGACTACAGCGGACACACCGGCTTCTATGTGAGCCTGGGGCCACAACTGGTGACCAATGTTGCGGGCGGCGCATCGCTGGGCGCGGGCTTCTTCCCCAAGGTAGCCGCCGACAGCTTCGAAGGCTGGGGCTGGAGTGTCGGCGCCTCGGGCGGGCCGCCGAGCAAGATTGTCGGTGCCGCGGTCGACGTGTCGTTCGACGAGAGCTTTACCAAGTTCCAGGGTTTCGGTGTGAGCGGTACCGTTGGTGCCGGCATTTCGCCGGTGGATATCGGCGTTGGTGGTTCCTGGACCTGGAAAGTCCGGTAGTACCTGGCGTGCGCATTCTGGTGCGACACCATCGGAATGCGAACGGAAGTCAACCAATTCGATTGTTGTAACCTTTAATCAAAAGTGGCAATCGCCGCGACAAAGATAATTCCCAACCAGGAGGTAGTCAGAAATGAAAAAGCTGATCGTAGCCATTGCCGCGACCCTGCTCGCCGCAGGTTCTTATGCCCAAACGCCCAACAAGTTGGTGAAAGGACCCATGGGCGACATCAAGGCAAAAGTCGGAGACTGTGAAGCCAATGCCGTCAGCAAGGCCGGCAAACCGCTTGTCGGCGCCGCCAAGAGCGCTTTCGTCAAAAAGTGTATGCAAGGAGGCGCCGGGCCACGTCCGATGCCGCCCAAGCCGGAGATGATGCCGAAGCCGATGCCGCCCAAGCCGGGGATGATGCCGAAGCCCGGCGTAATGCCCGAGCCAATGCCGAAGCCCGGAACGGCGCCGCACGCGATCATCAAGCCGATGCCTAAAAAGATGACGCCGCAGCAGGCAAAGATGGGGGCTTGCGCGTCCCAGGGCAAGGGCAAGAAGGGCGACGATTACAAGAAGTTCATGAAGGACTGCCTGAGCAAGTAATCGCTCAGCAGTAAGCAAAATGCCGGCTCGATGATGGAGCCGGCATTTTTTCGTCTGCCTATCGAGCTTGCTGCGGGTCCAGTCCAGGAATGCAGGCCAAATATCGCCGGGACCTTAGGATTGCATCGGCTCGCCAGGTCGCCTAGAACGCAATCGAGGCGACCTCCATCGACAGCGTCTCAATATCAGCCTCGTCCAGTTCGAGAAGGTGCCGACCGAGCGCAGCGAAATGGACTCGACCAGTATTGGCGGCAAGCTGCAGCTTCGCCGTGCTCTCCAGAAGCGCTTGGTTCGCCGTTTCACCATCGCCGACTTTTGTCTCCGCATAGGCGGCGACGAGGCGTGGAAACAATTCGCGACGCAAACCGTCGAAAGTGGAAAACCAAAAGTGCAGCGAATCATAGGTACCTCGCTGCAGCAGCGCCGGTAGCGTTACCAGACAATCCGCGAGGTTGTCACGCACGGCACGAGCCAGCAGTTCGGCACGCTTGCCGCTAAAACTCGCGAGCTTTGACGGCCAGCGATCACCCAGCAGCCGGCCCGCGGCAATCTCGCCTTCTTCGTGCAAGACCAGAGTTTCGATTTCACCATCGGCCATGCGTTCGATGGCAGCCGCCGGATCTTTGTCGAAGCCGTAGGCGAGCAGGGCCGATTTCAGCGCGCCGTCGCGTTGCTTGTGATTCCATCCCTCCGCCTTTTCCCACAGCCACTGCTGCAGCGCTTCGCGGCGCACAATCATCGTGCTGCCTTGCGAGGCCGCCGGGATGGCCGACACGTCGCGCGCATATTCGCAGCCGCAAACCAGAAGCCGCGCTTCGCCGCGCTGTTCATCACGATCCAGCCTGCCAAGAAAGAAGTGCGGCTTGTGAAACCGTCCCAGACCCGCGCCATAGACCAGTCCGCTTCCAGCCAGCGCGTCATTGACCTGCTGCGCGGCGAAGGGCTCGAAGCTTTGTCCGGCCACCGGTAGCGTGACAAAGTCTTCTTCGGCAATTTCCTCCCAGCGTGCCTCGCGTTCAGCGATCCAGCGCCCGACATCGTCACGCGGGGGCGATGCTCCATACGGTAGTTCATGCTCCCAGCGATAGAACTCGCGCATGCCGAGCAGATAGGTGCACAAGCTGACATCGCGTGCATGGCGTGCATCGGCGATATCGCAATTGGTCTGTACCGCGTTCACCAGTGCCGCCATGTCGGTAATCATCACGGCGCCCCGGCTCGACGACGGCGCGGCTTCCAGGCCGCAACACCCTGCACGATCAAGGAAAAGGGCAAACTGTCCAGGTCGCCGAATTGCTCCTGAGCCAGACGGATCAGACGACGCACGTCCGGCGCTACCGCGTCAGCGTCGAGCAGGGCTTTCAGTCCATCCAGTCCGCCGCACTGAATCTTCATCACCATCGCATGCGGCAAAATGTGTCGGGTACCGGCCAGACCCAGCGCAAACGCGGACTTTTCGCGCAACAGCGCCGACATCTGCGCGCACAGCGCCCGTGCTACCGGTTGGGCGCAGGCCACAGTCTCACGCTCGGCGATCTGGTGTGGTACCGCCAATTCGCATGCGGCGTGGCGCGCCACCAGCGCGCGCTCGAAAATACAGGGCAGTTGGTTGATCTCGCCTCTGGCATGACGGAAGGCGCTCTCGTCGACCACGGGACTAGTAGTCCTCTCCTGTCATGGGCTCTTCTCCGCGCGGCTGGCTCAGCAGGTCCTCGGCTTGCAACTCGGTTTCGGCAAAGATGGTCTTGATCGCAACTCCATCACCCAACTCGGCTTCCCGCCGCAGACGTTTGGCTTCCTGCGAGGCTTGCTTGAATATTTCGAACTGGGAGAGCTTTTCGAGTCGGGGAACGGGTCCCAGTGATGTGACGCGATAAATATAGTACGGCATGATGAGGCTTACTCCACGTAACGTTTGGTGGCCCGGCGGTTGCCGGGTTTTGATTTCTGGATGATGACTCCTTTGACCGCGTCGAGCCCCGGAATGTCCGCAACGGGATACGCCGGGTTCAGTGCCTGCAAGCGCCAGCCTTCGCCATTTCTCGCCAATTGGCGAAATGTCCATTCGCCCGCAACCTGGGCCAGAACAAATGATCCGTCGGTCGCCAGGCCTTCCGGTTCGATCAGAATGATCTCACCCTCGAGAAACTCGGGCTCCATGCTGTCGCCGAGTACCATCAGTGCAAAGGGCTCGGCAGATGAACAGGCTTCAAGTTCCGGATCGACGTTCTGCGGCTGAATGGGAATGATGCGTGATGGCT
This sequence comes from Sulfuritalea sp., assembly GCA_021738105.1. Next base: position 16,829 of record JAIPCS010000025.1, on the reverse strand, counting down.
GAATCATGATAATTGGGTCGATAAGAGTGGGGCTGTGATCAAAGGGGTTCGACATGCAGTTGTTGCGGCGGTACGCCAGCGGCGAGCAGCCGCAGCAAGCGGCGCCACCTGCTCCGACGCACCGGCCAGATAAACATCGCTCCTGGGCAAGGCAGCGTTTTCGGCAAGCGCTGCCGGTAAATGCTCCAGGGCGAGCGCCTGATAGCTGAACTCGTCCAATGCCTCGTCCCAGGCACGACACTGTTTTGGCAGATAGTGGCCGCCCGGCTGGGCACTCGCCCAGTAGAGCGTAATGGTCTCCGCCGCATCCACCGCCATGGCGTGTTCAAGCAAACTGTTGATGGGTGCGAATCCTGTATCGATGGCGATGAACACCAGCGGACGTGGCGAGTCCTCTTCCAGAACAAACCGGCCCCAGGGTCCCCAGACCGAGACGTCGTCGCCGGACTTGATCCGACCGTCAAATATATAGTGTGAAAAGTCGGCGCTGGCGGGACGGCCATCCGTGCGGCTGACATGAAAAATCAGATTGCGATCATCGCAAGGACAGCTCGCCACCGGAAACTCGCCATGCAGATCGCTGCCATTCGCCACGTCGGCGCTGACACCCAGTGTGACCCGCTGGCCCGCCAGAAAACGCAGGCGATTGCTGCGCGGAGTTTGCAGATGCAAGCGCATGACATCATCGTTGAGGGCGTCCAGGCTGCGCACCTTGGCAAGGATGCGTTGCTCGGGAATGTCTTCCGGTGCGCCGGCCTCCAGCACTTCCAGCACCAGATCGGAACTGAGCGCAGTACAGGCACACATCAGGACGTGATTCTGAGTCTTCTCGGCCTCAGTGAATCGATAGTCGGAGGGCAAGACGGTACGTACGTCACCTTCCACAATGCGCGCTTTGCACAAGCCGCACACTCCGTTGCCACAGCCATAATTGGGTGACAAGCCAGCGCGCAAGGCCGCTTTCAGCAGTGTTTCCGAACCTTCGACAAAGAATTCGCGGCCGGATGGCCTGACCGTAACGTGTGCCGACATGACCCGCAGCATAGCATCGAGTGCAAGCATGTCGTGACTCGGTGCGGGGGCACTCAAGGCTTGCGCCAGACCATCGTCGAGCAGTCGCCCAAGTTCCTGCGCAGTGGGCGGCGGTGCTTGCGTGAGCCTGACCTGCACAGCCTCGAACATCGCGTGATAGCGCATCAGTGTTCGCTGCAGTTCGGCAAGTTCCTGGCCCTGCACAAACAGGCGTTGAGCAAGGGCTTCCTGGGTGGGCAAAACACGTTCGCGCAAGCGTCGGGCGAAGGCATCCTCGCGAATTGCCCGGGTTTTTTCGAAGCTGCCGGATTCTTCCAGATCCAGTTGTGGCCAGCTACGTTGCAGATCGTCCGCAGATACCTTGCCATCGAAGGACGGCAGATCCCCCTCGCGGATGCGTTTTTGCAAAGCCACGCGAGAAACTCCCAGCAAATGGGCAGCACGGGACAAAGTCAGCCATTGCGACATGCCTGCAAGCATAGCGACACCTGCGGCCCCTGCGCTTACAATTTTTTTATGGCCGATTTATTGACAGTGAGCGGCAAAAGCGCAGTCGCCTGAATGCGGCTGAACGGATAATTTCAGGCACCGAGAAATTCGCGACTGAAATCCTCGACGGGGATCGGCTTGCCGCGCAGATAGCCCTGCATTTCGTCACAGCCGGCAGCCACCAGAAACTGTCGCTGACTGTCTGTTTCGACGCCTTCTGCAATGACTTTCAGCTGCAGGCTGTGGCCAAGCGCGATAACTGCCCGAACAATCGCGCCATCTTCCGGGTCGCCCGGCAGGCCGCGCACGAAGCTCTGGTCGACTTTCAGCTTGTCGAGCGGCAAACGCTTGAGATACGCCAGTGAGGAGTAGCCGGTTCCGAAATCGTCAATCGCCAGATTGATGCCCATCTCGCGAAGATCGTGCAGCACCTGAACGCTGTTTTCCACCTGACTCATGATGGCGCTTTCGGTAATTTCCAGTTCCAGAAGTTCAGGCGCCAATCGGGTCAAATCGAGCACGTTGCGCACCATGCCCTGAATCTGTCCACGGCGAAATTCGATGCTCGAAACGTTAATCGACAACACACCGGGATTGAGACCGGCAGACACCCAGGCGGCCCATTGGGCACAGGCTGCATGCTGCACCCATGCCCCCAATGCGACGATGAGACCCGACTCTTCTGCCAGGGGAATGAATCTTGATGGCATCACCAGGCCCATCTGGGGATGTTGCCAGCGCACCAGCGCTTCGGCGCCGAGCATTTTTCCGCTCCTGAGCGAATACTGTGGCTGCAAATAGATCTGCAACTCGTCGCGCTCGATGGCGCGCCGCAGATCGGTTTCCATCCTGAAGCGATCGAGTGAGGACTGTGTGAGCTTGCCGGTAAAAAATTCGTAGGTGTTGCGCCCTCTTTCCTTGGCCCGATACATCGCCGCATCGGCGTTCTTGATCAGACTGGTAAAGTCGTTGCCATCCTGCGGGGAAAAGGCGATACCGATGCTGGCACCGACGAAGAACTCCTGCTCCAGCACAACAGGATTCAGGCGCAAGTCATCAAGAATCTTTTCCGCAATGCGAGAAACCAGGGTTGGATCGTGAATGCCCTCCATCACGATCAGGAACTCGTCGCCGCCCAGGCGGGCCACCGTATCCGACTCACGCACCATGGTGCCCAGGCGTGTGGCCAGCTCACGTAGAACACCGTCACCAACACTGTGGCCCAGGCTGTCGTTGATATTTTTGAACCGGTCAAGATCGACAAAAAGTACCGCCACCTGCGTCTGCTCACGCTGGGCTCGCAACAGCGCCCCATGCAAACGGTCTTCAAGCAGCAGGCGATTTGGCAGCCCCGTCAAATGGTCATGGTGAGCCTGATGGGCCAGCAGATCATTGGCCCGCTTGATCTCGGTAATATCGGAAAAAACGCCGACATAATGGATGATCTTCCCGGCGGAGTCTGTCACGGCGCTGATGGTCAGCGATTCCGGAAACAGACTGCCGTCCTTGCGTTTATTCCATATCTCGCCCTGCCAGCGCCCGTGGCGCTGAATGGCATCCCACATGGCGCGATAGAAGCTCGAATCCTGGCGATCGGACTGCAGAATCCGTGGATTGCGTCCTATCACTTCGCTCTCGCTGTACCCCGTAATCTCGGTGAACGCGCGGTTGACGGCGATGATCGATCCGTCCGGCGCGGTGATGGTAATACCTTCCAGGCTGGTGTCGAATACGGTGGCAGCCTGCTGCATGCGTTCTTCCATGCGCTTGCGCTCGGTGATATCGAACATCACGCCAATCAGTCCGCCGACACTGCCGTCGTCATTGGCAAACGTGGCCTTGTGAAACAGTACTTCGCGTCGCTCGCCCTTGGCTGGCTGTACCTGCGTCTCATACACTTGTGAGCCAGGGTTGTTGAACAGTTGATCGTCAGCAGCCTTGTAGCGATCCGCCAGTTCCTTGGGGGCAATGTCATATACCGTGGCGCCAAGCAGCTTGTCGCGCGGCATATCCAGAAACTCGAGATAGCGTTGATTGAAACCGAGGTAGTGCCCACCCCTGTCCTTGTAGAACACCGGCCCCGGAATGGCCTCTATCAACTGCTCCATGAAGTTCAATTGCCGGGAAACTTCCGCAGTGCGCTCGGCAACACGTTGCTCCATCTCGCGGTAACTGAGGTGCAAGGCTTCCTCAGCCTGATGTCTCCGGGTGACGTCGCGACACGTCCATATCCAGACCTCCTCACCGCCTTCCTGAATCGGCTGGCCGTTGATACGCACCCAGATCGGCGTCATATCCTTTCGCTGGTGGAGTATTTCTGCCGAGACTCCGCCACCTTCCAATCTGGCTTGATCCATGCGGCGTCCGATGTCCTCAAACGCGGCGTCGGTGGCAAACAGCAAGCGGGTTGCCCGACCGAGCAGATCTCCCGGTTGAAAGCCGAACATTTCTTCGTACTGCCGGTTGCAACGAAGCAATACCCGGTTGCGTATGTAAGCGATACCGATCATCGCATTGTCGAAAATCAGCGCGTACTCCCGTGCCTTTTTGGTCAGCGCCTCCTCGGCTGCACGACGCGCGGTAATGTCGTCATATATCCAGATCCAGGTCTCGAGGCCTTCGACGTTTCCTACAGTACGACCGATGACGTGGACCCAGATCAACGTCCCATCCCGCCTGCTGTAACTTATTTCACCATCAAAAATCTGGTCACCGCCAGTCGCTTTATAGACCCGACGACCCGTCGCCTGCCAGTCGCTCTCGGTGGCGAAAAGCACACGCGTCGATTGTCCGTCGAGCCCGCCGGGTCCATAACCGAACATTTCCTCGAGTCGACGATTGCAGCGCAGAATCGTGCGATCACGCTGGTAGGAAATTCCGATCAGCGCATTGTCGAAAATCAGCTGTTGTTCCTGAAGACTTTGCTCCAGTGCCTGCTCCGTGGCGCGACGGGTTGTGATGTCCTCATACAGCCAGACCGTACCTGCTGCCGGGTTGCCGACCTCGAGCAAGCTGCTGACGACGTGGCAACAAATCGGTGAGCCATCGCCACGAACGTAGTCGAGCTTGTCATCGAAGACACCGGTCTCGTTGAGAATCGCGTATACCCGTTCGCCATTTTCGAACCAGCTTCTATCATCCGAAAAAAGCACGCGAGTTGATTGTCCTACCAGCACGCCAGGTGAATGCCCGAACATGATCTCAAACCGCGGATTGCAGCGCTGTATCACGCGGCCCCGAACGAACATGATGCCGGTGTGGGCGCGCTCGAAGATCAGCGTCTGTTCTCGCAGTAGTGCGGTCAGCTCGTCCTCAGCCTGACGTTTGGCAGTCAGGTCGTTGTAGAGCCAGAGATGCCCCTCGTCCGGATTTTGCTGATTGACCAGGCTGCCGATGATCTGGCACCAGATCACGCTGCCATCGCGACGCCTGAATTCCACTTCCCCGGTGAAGCTTCCGGTTTCTGCAATCGTCGGATAGGCACGCCGACCGGTATCGCGCCAAGCGTGCTCGCTTTGATAATAGACTTGGGTATTCTGCCCGATCAGCTCACCCGGTCGATAGCCAAGAAGCTCTTCAAGGCGTGGATTACAGCGCTGAATGACTCGATCGCGGACCACAAGGATGCCAATCTGCGCATGCTGAAAAATCAGCTCATACTCGCGCAACTGCTGTGCCGCAGCCTTGTCGATAACCGTCATCATGGTAGAGATCTATAACTTTACGGATAGGCTTGCAGGGGTTTTTGCATGGTAGCTGAGTTTCACGCGACCCGACAGGAATTAATGGTCTATGGGAGGCGGCGCTTCCAGTTTTCACGGCACCACCGCACTCCCCTGGCCGAGAACGGTAAGATGCGAAAAACTTGGGGGATCAGATGACGGACCATGAAACCGCTGGACTCGAACTCGCCCCGGCGACCGCAAGCGACTACCGAAAGCTGGCGCGCCAGCGTCTGCCGCGACACTTGTTTGATTACCTCGATGGCGCCGCCTATGACGAGCGCACGGCGGACGAAAATCTGCGGGCCTTCCAGCGCGTACGGCTGCGTCAGCGCGTCATGCGCGATGTTTCCCAATTGAATCTGGGCACGCGCGTGCTGGGACAAGATCTTGATCTGCCCCTGGTGCTGGCTCCGCTTGGGTTGGCCGGCGTCATGGCCCGCAGGGCCGAGGTACAGGCGGCACGTGCCGCCGAACAATCCGGCGTCGCTTTTTGTGAATCCACCGTTTCGATATGCTCGATCGAGGAAGTTCGTGCCGCGACCCAGGCACCCTTCTGGTATCAGCTCTATGTCATGCGAGACCGCAGCTACGCCAAGACGCTGATGGCCCGAGCTCAGGCCGCGGGCTGTCCGGTTCTGGTGCTGACGGTAGATCTGGCGGTCATGGGCACGCGCTATCGCGATATCCGCAATGGTATGGCCGGTGCATTGCCCCTGAGCGGAAAGCTGACCAAAGCCTGGGATCTGCTCTCGCATCCACGCTGGCTGCTGGATGTCGGGATCCGTGGCAAACCGCTGATGTTCGGCAATCTGACTACGGCCGTGCCCGATGCGCGCAGTCTGCCGGAATTCAAAGCCTGGGTGGATAGTCAGTTTGATCCGCGCATCACCTGGGACGACCTGGCCTGGGTGCGCGAAAACTGGCCCGGCAAAATACTGCTCAAGGGAATACTCGATGTGGATGATGCGCGTCTGGCCGCCGCGCATGGCGCCGACGGCATCGTCGTTTCCAATCACGGCGGTCGCCAGCTCGATGGCGTCGAAGCCAGCGCCGATGTCCTGCCGCGAATTGTGGACGCTGTCGGCGACAAGCTGGAAGTACTGATGGATGGCGGCGTTCGCAACGGCCTCGATGTCGTCAAGGCGCTGGCTCTCGGCGCCAAAGCCTGCATGCTGGGCCGTGCCTGGGGCTATGCGGTGGCCGCCCGCGGCGAAGCAGGTGTCACCCATATGTTGTCTTCGATGCGCAGCGAAATGACTACGGCCATGGCCTTGTGCGGCCAGACCGATGTGCGCAGCCTGAATCGGGAAATGCTGCTTGGTTCGGTCTGAGAGAGTGCGTCAATGATGCCGTATTGCCAGAGCCGACTTTTTTCGCCCCCCTGAATCGGCAGGGCGACTTGAGCGAATGTGCTCAAGGATGCCGTTTGCCTCTGCTTGCAGTTTGTCTCTGGCTTGGGGGCTTACACAGCCTTCTTGCGAACCGCCGCCAGAATGCCCTGCATCAAGGCCACCGGCGTTGGCGGACAACCGGGAATACGCAGGTCGACCCCGATCACATTCTCGACCGCGCCGCAGCTTGCGTAACTCTCGCCGAACACGCCACCGTTGCAGCCGCAGTCACCCACCGCCACGACCAGCTTGGGATCGGGCGTACAGTCATAGGCGATGCGCAGCGCATTCTCCATGTTCTTGGTCACCGGTCCGGTGACCAGCAGCATGTCCGCATGACGCGGACTGGCGACAAACTTGATGCCGCGCCCTTCAAGGTTGTAGTAGGGATTGTTGAGCGCATGGATCTCCAGCTCGCAGCCGTTGCAGGAGCCGGCATCAACTTCGCGTATGGTCAATGCCCGTCCAAGGACATCCAGGATTTCATCGTGCAAGCGGTCGATCTCGCGCTGCGGACCGCCGTCTTCGGCAACGGGCATCGGCTCGGTCAGGATGCCGGTGCGGAAGATGTGTCTGAGCAGGGGAATCACGCTGCCTCCGCCGGGCCGCCCCAAAGAGGCAGCAGATCAGATACGTGGAGCGGGTAGGGCCCGCGAACCTTCATCGCCCCCTTCCTCGGGGCGTAAGCGGGGTTTCGCGGAGCACTGCTTCGCGCCGCTGTAGCCGGTTGCCTGTGCAAAGGCAGCCGTGGGCCGGGGGATGGGGGGAAGGTACTCATAAATCCACTCCGCTGTAAGAAAGATTGAAGGACTTGTTGATCAGCGGAAAGTCGGGGACGATGTCCTTCATCACCGCGTGCTCCAGCGCCGGCCATGTCTGCCAGGAGGGATCATGCGGATGAACCCGGGCGAGTGCGCCGTCTTGATCGAACTGAACTCCGACCAGTACTTCACCACGCCAGCCTTCGACAACACCCAGGCCATTGGCGCCGGCCACCGGTACGAAATCCGCCCACGTCTCGCCGGGAATCAGGTCCTGCGCAATTTTGTGCAGCAGGCGCAACGACTCGAAGATTTCATCAAAACGCACCGCAACGCGCGCTGCGACGTCGCCGCGATCGTCGCTGACGGGGCGCACGCCAAGGGCCGCATAGGGCGGTGGTGGCGTGTAGGCCTGCCGGTGCGCCCGTCCATCGAGAAGAATGCCGCTGGCGCGAGCCGCGAATCCCGTCAGTGAAAGTTCGGCCGCCAGCCCTGCGTCAAGGGCGCCGGTGCTCACGAAACGATCCTGCAGGCCCGAGTGCTCGTCATAAAGTACGCGCAGTTCTTTTACCGCCCGCATCACGGTGCCGCATTGGGCGGCCAAGGCGGCGGCCGCGCTTGCGTCGATATCCGCAAGTACGCCGCCGGGCACAATGCAATCCATCATGAAACGATGACCGAATACCTGGTGATTGAGACGCAGCCAGTCTTCCTTCAACCGCAAAAACTGTGTGAGTCCAAAGGCGAAAGCCGCATCGTTGCCCAAGGCACCCAGGTCACCCAGATGATTGGCCACGCGCTCCCGCTCCAGTATCAGCGCGCGCAGTAACAATGCCCGCGAAGGCGCCTCAATCCCGCACGCCGCCTCAATGGCATCGGCATAGGCCCAGGCAAATGCGCAGGTCGAATCACCCGAGACGCGGCCAACCAGCTTCGCCCCACGCGACACGTCGGCGCCGATAAACAGTTTCTCGACACCCTTGTGCTGGTAACCCAGTCGCTGCTCCAGCCGCAGTACGCGCTCACCGATCACGGAAAAACGAAAGTGCCCCGGTTCGATGATGCCGGCGTGAATGGGACCCACCGGAATTTCATGCGCCCCTTCGCCGCCGACCTGCACAAAATCGTAGTCACTGGGCATGTTGCTGAAGCCGACACCCATTCCCGCTTCGTGCACGGTGTCATGTCGCAGCGGAAACCAGTCCGCCGGCCAGGCGCCATGCCGCAGCCAGGGTCGTTGGTCACCGCCATCCGTGGCGATGCCGAGCATGTCGCGAGTCGCGCGCTGCATGCGGTTGGCGGCAGGGAAAATTCCGGAAAGATCCGGATAGATCGGCTCGTCCGACGGCAGGTTGAGGCTCACCCAGGCATGACCCCGATCGAGGCCGAAGACGCAATGCAGGCGAAAGCCTTCTCCACGTTGCCGCTCATCGCTTCCCCAGATGGCTGCCAGGCGACCACCGGCCAGATGCGCGGCAGCGGCGAAGTCCCTGAGGTCGTCGCCACTCGGTGCACGACCGCACCAGACCGGCGCTCCGACTCCGGGCTGCCTCGTGAATTCGATGGAGGTGTCGTCGCAGAGGAACATGATCAGCCGAGCATCCTTGACGCTTCGTGAAACCAGCGCGTCAAGTAAGGTGGAATGTAGAGCCCGAGCATCAGCACAATACCCAGATGAAGAAATACCGGAGTAATGGCGGGCGCGTGTGGCAGGCGCTTGGCCACCGTCTCGCCGAACACCATGGGCTGTACTTTGCCGAAGATCGCGGCAAAGGCAACACCCAGGCCGAGCAGAAGTATCGGCGTCGCCCACGGGTAATTCTTGATGGCATGGGTGAGGATCATGAATTCGCTGGCGAAGACGCCAAAGGGTGGCATACCGAGAATGGCAAGGGTGCCAAGCATCAAACCCCAGCCGATCAGGGGATTGATCTTGATCAGTCCACGAATGTCCGCCATCACCTGGGTACCGGTCTTCTGCGTGGCGTGACCAACGGCGAAAAAGATGGCCGACTTGGTCAGCGAATGCATGGTCATGTGCAGCAGCCCGGCAAAATTTGCCACCGCGCCGCCCATGCCGAAGGCAAAGGTGATGAGACCCATGTGCTCGATCGAGGAGTAGGCGAACATGCGCTTGACATCCTTCTGCCGTGAAAGAAAGAAGGCAGCCACCAACAAGGTAAACAAACCGAAGCCCATCATCAGATTGCCGGCAAAATTACCCGGAATGGCACCATCGGCCAGAACCTTGCAGCGCAGAATGGCGTAAAGCGCTACGTTGAGCAGCAGACCGGACAGCACAGCCGAGACCGGCGTCGGACCCTCGGCGTGAGCGTCCGGTAGCCAGTTGTGCAGCGGTGCCAGACCCACCTTGGTGCCGTAACCGACCAGCAGGAAGATGAAAGACAGCGCCATGATGTTTGGCTCGAGCTGCGCTTTCACTTCAATCAGGTGCGTCCACAAGAGTGCGTTGCCACTCGCCCCCAGAACGCGTTCCGCCGCGAAATAGAGCAGGATGGTACCGAACAGGGCCTGGGCGATACCGACACCGCAGAGGATGAAGTACTTCCAGGCCGCCTCGAGGCTGGCCGGCGTACGATACAGCGAAACCAACAGCACGGTCGTCAATGTCGCGGCTTCCATGGCCACCCAGAGAATGCCGAGATTATTGGTGGTCAGCGCGGCGAGCATGGTGAACATGAACAGCTGATACATGCTCTTGTAGAGACGCAGTCGCGGCTCGGTCAGCTTGCCGTGCTCGCGCTCGTTCTTCATGTAGGGACCGGAGAAAATACTGGTGGTCAATCCGACAAACGCGGTCAGTGCAACGAAAAACACGTTCAGTGAATCAATGAAGAACTGCTCGCCCAAGGCAAAACGGGGACCATTGGCGACAATCTCTGCGGTGAGACCGGCGGCGGCCAGAAAAGTGAAGAGACTGGCGACGACGTTCAGATTGGGTGCCCAGGTGCGCTCGCCAACCACGGTCAGCAGTGCGCCGCTGACCAGGGGAACGACGAGCATGAGGACAAAGAAATCCATCAGCTGTCTTTCAGGCTTTCCATGTGGTGAATGTCAAGGCTGTCAAACTGGTCTCGAATCTGGAAGAAAAATACTCCGAGAATAATCACACCGACCAGCACGTCGAGTGCAATGCCCAGTTCCACCACCATCGGCATGCCATACGTGGCACTGGTGGCGGCCAGAAACAGACCATTCTCCATCGACAGAAAACCGACGACCTGGGTGATAGCCTTCTGTCGTGTGATCATCATCAGGAAGGCCAGCATGACCACTGCGAGGGCAATGCCCAAGGTGCCACGCGTGATGGTTTGCGAAAGTTCGGATATGGGCAGCGCAACATTGAAGGCGATCATGACGAGCACAATGCCCACCAGCATCGTGGTCGGAATGTTGATCAGCGCTTCGACTTCGCGCTTGACGTTGAGCTTGCGCACCAGGCGATGCAGTATCCAGGGCAGCAGCAATGCCTTGAGGATCAGTGTCAGGGCCGCCGAATAATACAGATGCGCTTGAGCCGTGGTCATGGCGGCCACCAGGGTCGCCAGAAAAAGTGTCAGGCCCTGCAAGGCGAAGAGATTGACCAGCGCAGGCATTCGCCTTTGCGCCAGCATGGCGAAGGCCAGCAGCAGAATCACTGCGGCAAACAGGTTGATGAGTTGTGCCGAAAAAGGAAGGGCGGTATTCATACCCGGGTCTCCAGCATCAGGCGCACCAGCAGGCCCAGCACGGCAAGCATGAAGGCGGTGCCGAGAAATTCGGGAGCGCGGAAGATTCTCATCTTGGCGCTGATGGTCTCGATCAGGGCCAGCAGGAATCCGCCGATGGCGAGCTTCAGCAGTAGCAACGGAATTGCCGCCAGCAGCGCCGGAAAGCTGTCCCCGTCGGCAATTCCCCAGGGAAAGAACAAGGCCAGTCCAAGACAGGAGTAGGCGTATAGCTTGAGGCTTGACGCCCACTCGATCAGCGCCAGATAGCGGCCGGAGTATTCGAGAATCATCGCCTCGTGGATCATCGTCAGTTCAAGATGGGTGGCCGGGTTATCGACCGGCACCCGGGCATTCTCGGCGAACGACACGAAGGTAAATGCGACGCCGGCAAAAGCCAGGCTTGGATAGATGACGAACTCGCGATGCGCCAGCGTCTGCACGATGGTGGTCAGAGAGGTCGATTGGGCGATCATGGCCAGGGTGAATATCACCATCAGCAATGCCGGTTCGGCAAGAAACCCGATCAGCATTTCGCGCCGCCCCCCAAGGCTGCCAAAGGACGTGCCAACATCCATCGCCGCCAGGGAGATAAAAATGCGCGCCAGGCCGAACACTCCGACCAGGGCAAGTGCATCGGCCGTGGGCGCCAGTGGCAAATCGGTCGACAGGCTGGGAACAATGGCGCAGGCGAGCACCATGCAGCCGAAGACGACAAAGGGCGCGGCACGAAACAGCGACGATGCTCCATGCGCCATTACGACATCCTTGTGAAAGAGCTTTTGCAGCATGTAATAGGGCTGCAGCAGCGGAGGCGCGCTGCGACTCTGAAACCAGGCTCGGCATTGACCCACCCAACCGGAGAGCAGCGGCGCCAGTGCCAGCGCAAGCATGATCGCAAATGCCTGACCGAACAAACCGGAAATGCTCATCATGGTCGTGCCACCAGCAACAGAACCAGAAGTGTGACGAAGCTGTACATCAGATACACGGCAATTCGGCCACCCTGCAACGTGGTGATCAGCATCGATATCCGGTTGGCCAGCCTGGCCAGCGGCAGATAAAGCCAGTACCAGAAATGATCCTCGACCTGAACGCTGTAATAGGGTTTGGTGTCACGGGCGGTCGGGAAATGCCGGGCCATGCGAAACATCGGTTCGAAAATGCGGCGGATAGGTTGACTGAAACCCTCTGCCGTATCCTGCGCCCGGGGGCCCTGAAAGTAGTAGCCACAGTCCCAGGCCCGGGTGCGCCGCACGCGGCCATGATAGAGATGACGCACCAGCCAGCGCCCCAACAGCAATGTAGCGGCAATGGTGAGCAGGAAAATCAGGGGCTCATAACTGGCTCGCTCAGGCGAGATCGGAGCCAGCATCCACCAGCCCTGCTCGTTCAACCTGTCGGCAAGACCCGTTCCAAGAAGCTGGCGCGTCGCCGCATCAATGCGCAAAATTACGGTTGACGGCAGGATACCCAACAGCAGCGTGATGAGGGCCAACCAGGCCAGGCCGAATTTTTCCCACGGCCCCGCATCATGGGCATCCTTGAGTGCCGGCTCGCGCATCTGACCAAGGAAGATGATGCCGTAGAACTTGACCATGGCAAAGCCTGCCAGTGCGGCGACGAGAACCACCAGCGCGGCGGCCACCGGGACCACCATGTTTAGCCATGGATGCGGCAAATCCGGCGAAAAAAGGAAGCTTTGCAGCAACAGCCACTCCGAAACAAAACCTGAAAATGGAGGGAGCCCGGCACTCGCGATGACACCGACCAGGGCCAGCCAGGCCACCCAGGGCATGCGGTGGATCAGCCCGCCGAGCTTGCCCAGGCTGCGCTCCTTGGTCGCGTGCAGCACCGAACCGGTACATAGAAACAGCAGGCTCTTGAAAGCGGAATGGGCAAGGCAATGGTAGAGCACCGCGGTCATCGCCAGTGCCGCCAGCGTTTCCATGTCGTAGGCATGAAAAATCAGTGTCAGGCCGATGCCGATCGTGATCAATCCGATGTTTTCGATTGACGAATACGCCAGCAGCCGCTTCATGTCGTTTTGCACGGCGCTGTACAGCACACCGAAAAGTGCGGTGACCAGGCCCACAGCCAATGCCACCACGCCCCACCACCAGATTGTTGAATGCAGCAGGTCGAAACTCACCCGTAGCAGACCATAAATCGCGGTTTTCAACATGACGCCGCTCATCATCGCCGATACCGGCGATGGCGCCGCCGGATGTGCTTCGGGCAGCCAGACATGAAGCGGTAGCAGTCCGGCCTTGGCGCCGAAACCGGCGAGCGCCAACAGGTAAGCCGCCGAGGCCCAGAAAGGCGACAAGTTCTGGGCGCGCATGCCGGCAAAGCTGTAGTCGCCCGCGCCTCCGGTCATGACCCCAAAACAAAGCAGGATGGCGATGGCGCCGACATGGGCGATCAGCAGATAGAGAAAACCGGCACGACGGATTTCCTCATGCCGATGATCGGTGGTGACGAGGAAAAAAGATGAAAGTGCCATGACTTCCCATGCCACCATGAAAGCGTAGGCATCGTCGGCCAGCAGAACCATCAGCATACTGGCAAGAAACACATGGTATTGGAGGCACATCAATCCCGGTGCGGCGCCCTCCCCCTTACGAAAATATCCGGCGGCAAAGATCGAAATGCCGACCGAGACAAAGCCCAGCAGCATCGCAAACACCACCGTCAGGTTGTCCAGGCGCAGATGAAACGGCAGGGTCGGCAGACCGATCGAAAGCACCGCGACTTGCGCCTTGTCGCCGAGCGAACTTAACGCGACCAAGCCCACCAGCGCACCCACCAGAGCGCCAGCCGGAAACAGTATCTTGCTGATGAAAAACAGGTTGCGCGGCGCCACCAGTCCAACGAATCCGATCGCCAACCAGGCACAGATGGCAAACAGCAACACGTCTATGGACAGAATCGGCATTATTACTACCGCAATAACAAGCGAGAAGTGTTGTCGATTCCTTGGGACACCTTTGTTGTACCGCCCGCCGGTTCAATAATGCGAGCAAATCCGGGATACGAGCCTGGGAGGGCGATCAAGGCAAGCAGGCTGGTGGTGCTCTTGAGCTCAACCACCTTTTTTATCAAACCCGCGAATACCATATTGACGCCACTGCTCCTCAACTGCTCCATTCGATGATGGATGGCCTCCCCCCAGGGAAGCATCAAGATCACCTGTGCCTTCCCCAACAGTGAGAAGATACTTCGCTTTCGGCTCGCAGGCAACTGTCCTGCACACGGGGAACCGGATTCGCCCTACCGCCTGCGACGCAAGCTTCCCCGCAAAAAGTCGGCGCCGGCGACACGGCTGTCACGATGTCCGCGCCAATGTTCTCAGGCGTTCTTGCCTTTCTGCCACAGCACGTCTCCACAGCCCGCCTGCTTGTTGAGCCAGCGACCGAGCACGAAGAGCAGATCGGATAGTCGATTCAGATACATGCGCCCGGCATCCGCCACGGCTTCTTCGGCCGCCAGCGTCACCACTGCACGCTCGGCCCGGCGGCACACGGTACGTGCCAAATGCGTGACCGCCGCAGCCCGACTTCCGCCGGGAAGGATGAATTCCTTGAGGGGCGAGAGTTCCTGGTTATAGCTGTCGATTGCCGCTTCCAGCCGCTCGGGTTGCGTGGTCTTGAGCAAGACGGCTCCCGGTATCGACAGTTCGCCGCCGAGATCGAACAAATCGTGCTGAATGCCAGTGAGCAGTTCGCGCAGCGGCTCCGGCAATTCCTCGCAGAGCATCAGGCCGATCACCGAATTGAGTTCGTCGACCTCACCCAGCGCGGTAATGCGTAACGAGTTCTTGGGTGTGCGTGAGCCGTCGCCCAGCCCTGTGGTGCCCGCATCGCCGGTGCGGGTGTAGATCTTCGACAGTCGATATCCCATTTTTTTCGCGCTGCTCCTCTTTCAATACGGGAGTGGACTCCTCCTCAAGCCTGATTCTTGACCGCCGCCGTCATTTGCTCGGGTTCCGGCTGGCGCTTGACCACCAGAACCGGGCAGGCGATGCGACCGATCACCTTGTCAGTCGTGCTACCAGCAATGGTACGTGTCAGGCCCTTGCTTTGGTTGTTGCCGATCACCACGAGATCGGCGCCAATTTCATCCAGAATGCGAAGAATGGTTTCGGAGGGAACACCCTCCACTACCCGGGTGTCGCAGGCTACACCCGCCGCCTTGAGAAATGCGGCTTTCTCGGCGACATCTTCTTCAGATTTCTGCCGAGTACCGTCCTTGCCAATCACAGACAGCACGGTAACCGGCAACCAGGACGCCTTGGCGATCTGCGCGGCAAGTTCAACAGCAGTTTCACAAATAACCGAGCCATCGGTGGCGAAAAGAATGCGCTTCTTCCATGGCTTGGACTGCCCGCCCGTGACCAAAACATGACAGGGCGCCCCGAGAATGATCTGCAAGGCGATGTCACCAACCATGATTTCTTTCAGGTCACCGCGCGGCGGACGGCGACCGATAACCAGAATGCTGCTGTCCGCTTCCGCCGCTGCGCCAACGATTTGCGGCACTGGCAACTTGCCATGACGAACAATTTCCTCGGTATCGACTCCGGCACGTCGTGCCGTATCGACCACCGTAGCCAATCGAGTGCGCGCGGTTTCGTCCTCGGCTTCGCTGGTCACGGCCGTCATCACGTCCAGTGTCACACCGAAGGCGTGGGCCAGTGCGATTGCCACCTCCATGGGCGGCAGTGAAAATTCGCTACCGTCTGTGGCAAACATCAGGCGCTGGCGACGCAGTCCATCGGGCAGAATGCCGCCGTGACACTCCTTGAAGATGCGTACTTTGCAACTGCGGCAAACATTGGGATCGAGCGTCCAGTAAAGCGCGCCAGTGACATTGGTCATGACCGGGAAGAACGCACCTTCACCAATATCCTTGACATAGTCTCCCTTGCGCAGGAAATCATAGGCGCTGGAACCGAGTCGATAGAAGTACAAACCGCCACCCAGTCGGCGCCGGCGACGGGCCTCCTGCGCCAATACCTCGGCACCGGCAACGTCTATGGTATTGAGACTGGCTGCAGCAATCAGCACCGATTTCTGCCGTGGATTGTCCTCGTCGATTTGCTGCAATACCTGCTGCACATAACTCGCGGCGCCAAAATACACTGCGCCGTTAATGCGCACGATGCGCAGCTGTGGACACTCCGGCTTGCCCCGTGCCCGCGTGAAATGGTAGGCGCCTTCCTCCATCGCCGGCACTACGGGAATGATCTCGGGCTTTGACGAGCGATAGAGATACATCACCAGCGAGAGAAACACGCCGATGAAAATACCCATCTCGAGATTGATCAAGGTGCCGATCAGGGTTGATGCCAGAATCGCCGACTCGGCCTTGCTGGTGTGCCAGATATGCTCGATATGATGAAAATCGATCAGACCCCATGCGACCAGGAACAGAATGCCGGCCATGGCGGCGTTGGGCAGGTAGGCGGCAAGCGGTGCAACTACCAGCAACACCAACAGCAAAAAGAAAGAGGCAAAAACCGAGGCCAGCGGTGTGCGCGCGCCGGCTTCGAAGTTAACCCCGCTACGATTGAAGGAGCCTGACGCAGCGTAGGAAGAAAAGAATGCGCCGACGATATTGGACAAGCCCTGTCCAATGAATTCCTGGTTGCCGTTGATGCGCTGCTCAGAGCGCACCGCGATGGCGCGGGCGATTGACACC